>NZ_JBASXK010000048.1:0-61441 GCF_049276915.1 Aestuariivita sp.
TCTGAAATCGCGCCCGTAGCGCTTCCGGCAAAGGTGCTGACATGATCCATCCTCCCAAACAGGATGAATCACAGATCAGGCTTCAAGGGAATCCTTACGATTCAGGTTTTCGGCGGGACGCTTTAAGTCCTACGCGGCGTTTCCTGGCACCTTGAGCACCGGAAAGACGTTACCTGTCGTTTTTCGGCTCTTGGCCGACGACATTTCCATGATCGTCGATTTAGACGTCATCCTGCGCTTTTTTGGGTCGACGCACTTTCTGGGCAACGTTGCTTGCGCTGTTGAGCCCAAAGTCGACGCCTTTGTTGACCACAACCCGCGTGATACGGTTGATGATCATGTTTACAATACGGTCCGCGTTCATCGCTGTTCACCTTTTTCCTGCTCTGTGCATTCCATATAGCATCAAAAACAGGTTTTTTCAGGGCAAAACTTGCGATCAGTCTTCGAAAAGTTCGGGCTGATCACCGTCGATGTCTTCGTCATCATCATCTTCGCTGCCCAGAGCAGGCATTGACCCCGGTGGCAGACGATTTTCCAGCAACCCCGCCGCGCGCAATTCCTTCAGCCCTGGCAGATCGCGCGCGCTTTCCAGGCCAAAATGATCCAGGAAATTCTGGGTCACGACAAAGGTCACGGGGCGGCCTGGCGTCATCTTGCGTCGCCCGAACCGGATCCATTCCATCTCCAGCAGCTGATCGATGGTGCCCCGGCTTACCGATACGCCGCGGATTTCCTCGATCTCGGCGCGTGTGACCGGCTGATGATAGGAAATGATGGCCAGAGTCTCGATCGCAGCGCGGCTCAGCTTGCGGGTCTCGACGGTTTCCTTTTGCATCAGGAACCCAAGATCAGGCGCAGTCCGCATGGCCCAGGCATCGCCCACCTTGACCACCCGCACCCCACGCCCCTCGTATCGTTTGCGCAGATGCACAAGCGCCTCGGCAGCATCGCAACCGTGCGGCATACGCGCTTCCAGTTCCCGTGCGCTTACCGGCTCCGTGGTTGCAAACAGAATCGCTTCGACCATGCGTTCCTGCTCAGCCATGGGAGGTGCCTCGAACAGGCTTTGCTCGACGGTTTTCTTTGTCTCGTCAGTCACCGGTTCTTGTCCTTGCTGCGCAACTCGATGGGGGCGAATGTTTCGGTCTGGCGGATTTCAAGACGCCCCTCTTTGACCAGCTCAAGCGTGGCCGCGAATGTCGATGCGGTTGCCGAGCGTCGGCGCACAGGGTCGATCTCCCAGCCCTCGGGCAGATAGCTGGACAGATCCGTCCAGCTGGGAGAATACCCGATCAACCCGCGCATGCGCTCCAGCGCCTGTTCCATGGTAAAGATCGCCTCACGATCCATGACGAAGGGGCGGAAATCGTCGCGTGTTCGGATACGGGCATAGCCCTGCATGAGATCAAGCAGCGTCGCGGTATATGTTACCCGTTTCACCCGCGTGACATCTTCGGGCAAGCCGCGTGCAAAGAAATCACGCCCCAGCCTGTCGCGCGCCATCAACCGGGCGGCCACATCGCGCATCGCTTGCAAGCGTTCAAGCTGAAACGCCAGATGCGCCGCAAGCTCTTCGCCCGAGGGGCCATCCTCGGTCGGATCGGGGGGCAGCAACAGCCGCGACTTCAGAAAAGCCAGCCATGCCGCCATCACCAGATAGTCAGCAGCAAGTTCGATTCTGAGCGCTTTGGCTTTTTCCACAAAGGACAGATATTGGCGCGCCAGTGCCAGCACCGATATCTTGCGCAACTCAACCTTTTGCGTGCGCGAAAGCGTAAGCAGCACGTCAAGCGGACCTTCAAAACCGTCGACATCAACAACAAGCTGCTCCGCGGCCATGCGTTCGGCAACGGACACCTCGTCTTCCTGAAAGATGTTTTCAGCCATAAACCTGTTCGCCCATAAGCGTGGCAAGCTCAGCTTCGCAGGCAGAAATGTCAATATCAACAGGTTTGGTGCGCGCGTCCAATGCCGCCTCGGCACGACGCTGAGCGGTCTGGGTCATCTCACCCGCCGCCTCGGCCACCTCTGCGCGTTCCTCCAGCAAGCCGTTGCAGTGCAGGATCACATCACACCCGGCAGCCAATGCAGAACGGCTCAGACCAGCCAGCCCGCCCGACAGCGCCTTCATCGAGATATCATCCGTCATGATCAGCCCGTCAAAGCCAATCACGCCCCGGATATGATCCATCACGATACGCGACAGCGTCGCCGGAGCCTCATCGAGATCGCTGTAAACAACATGCGCGGTCATGCCCAAGGGCAGATCATTCAATGCCTTGAACGGCGCGAAATCCAGCGCCTCAAGATCGCTGAGGCGCGCATCCACTCGTGGCAGGTCGTAATGGCTGTCCGCGGTCGCGCGCCCATGCCCGGGAATATGCTTGAGGACCGGAAGAACGCCGCCATCCAGATGCGCTTGGGCCGCGGCACGCGCCAATCGGGCCACCGCGCCGGGCGTCTCACCAAAGCATCGGTTGCGCAGAAAGGGATGAGTGTCATCAAAGGCAAGGTCCGCCATTGGAGCGCAGTTGCTGTCAATGCCAAGGCGATGCAGTTCATCCGCTATCAGGCGATAGCGCAGATAGATTGCCCTTTCTGCCCCCTCACCCGCCGAGAGAATGTGATCGAGCGGTGCCCGCCACTCACGGGCAAGCGGTGCGCGCAACCGCTGCACCCGTCCGCCTTCCTGATCAATTGTGATCAGAGCGTCACGCCCCACGGCCTCGCGAAAATCACCGCACAGCGCGCGAACCTGATCCGCATTGTCTATGTTGCGCGCGAACAGGATGAACCCATAGGGGTTCGCATCGCGAAAAAATGCACGTTCCTCAGCAGAGAGACGAAATCCGTCGGCATCCAGAATGGTTGCCCCAAAGCGGCTCATCGCGCGCGTCTCGTGTTCATCGTGTGACCACGGGGATGCAATCGGCTCCCTCGGCCACAAGCGCCGAGCAAAAGCGCCGCGCGTCGCTCAGATCGTCAAACCCATAGGCGCGCAGGCGAAAGAACGTTCGCCCGCCACTTGACGCTTCCTGTACGATGCGCTGCTTGCCCTGCAGGTAATCACCGAACTGCGCGGCCATCCGATCCCATTCGGCGCGGGCCACCTGCGCGGTTTCATAAGCCCCCAGTTGGACAACCCGTGTTCCGGCGGGCAGGCTTGCAGCGTCAATGTCCAATTGGGTTTCTTCGACCTCACCGTCCTGAGGCGATATGAGGCTGGCAGAGTCACGGCTGGTGACGGAGGCGGGCCTGAGTTGCGGACGCAGGGAGCGCGCAACGCCGGGCAGATCCCGCGCCACCGCCTGCTCGATCGCGGGTACCGGCGCAGAGGCGGCAGCGCTTGTTTCGATGACAAGCGGTTCAGGGGCTATGATCGGGGCCGCGACGGTCGGCGGCTCTGACGCGGCATCCTGGGTAATCTGCGCCACCAGCGCGTCGATTTCTTCGGCCTGCGTCAAGGGCGCGTTGCTGACAGGCCGCGTGTCATCGGCCTCGGGTTCTGCTTGGGCAACCTGCTCAGCGGGGCGGACTGGCGCACGAACAATCTGGGATTGCGGCGCATCTTCATCCGCAAGATCAACCGGACGTGGGGCCAGCAACAACGTATCGGCCGGAGCCGCTGCAGAGCCATCCGCAGCCACGGCATTCACGGCCAGACCCTGATGGTCCGCCAGTCGCCCGCCCGGATTTTCCGGTTGCACCCGCATCGGACCGTCCAGCGCGCGCACCACAGGAATCCCGGACACATCCCGCACCATCAGCTTGTAACCCCAGACGCCCACACCGACCAAAAGCGCCAGAGACGTGACGGCCCCTGCAACATTCGCAAGCTTGCCAAGGCCGCCGCCCGAAGCGCGCGCGCCCTGCTGGCTTACGCCATGGGTGTTCTCAACATCCGACATGTCTGCCTCACTGCCGAATCCGCACATCGTGACAGCCACGTGCGGCTCAGGTTTCGATTCTGCCTCGGACCGACGATGTGCGTTTAACGCATCTCTTGCGCCGGCTTGACCCCGAGAATACCAAGACCTGCGGAAATCACAACGGAAACGGCCCGCGCGAGGGCAATTTTTGATTGGCTCGTGGCGGTATCGCCTTCCTGAAGGAAGCGCAGTTCGGGCAAATCATTGCCCCGGTTCCAAAGACCGTGAAACTCGCCCGCAAGCTCATAGAGATAAAACGCCACGCGATGCGGCTCATTGGTGCGCGCGGCAATCTCGACCAGGCGGGGCCATTCGGCCAGTTTGCGTGCAACATTCAGCTCGGCCTCATGGCTCAACCCGCTCAGATCAGCGGCCTGCAAAACCGCATCATCTGCCGCAATTCCGGCATCTGCCGCTTTGCGCAGCACGCTCATGACGCGGGCATGGGCGTATTGGACGTAAAACACTGGGTTCTCGCGGCTTTGCTCCAACACCTTGTCAAAGTCGAAATCCAGCGGAGCGTCATTCTTTCGCGTGAGCATCACAAAGCGCGTCACATCCGGGCCGACCTGATCGACAACGTCACGCAGAGTGACGAAGTTGCCCGCGCGTTTGGACATCTTGAACGGCTCGCCATTCTTGAAGAGACGCACAAGCTGGGTCAGCTTGACGTCCAGAGACACCTGCCCATCCGACAGCGCCGAAACAGCGGCCTTCATGCGTTTGACATAGCCGCCGTGATCCGCCCCGAATACATCAATAAGCGCATCGAACCCTCTGGAAATCTTGTCAAAATGGTACGCGATATCGGGCGCAAAATAGGTCCAGCTTCCATCGGATTTCTTGACGGGGCGATCTACATCATCCCCATGCTCGGTCGATTTGAAAAGGGTCTGCTCACGCGGCTCCCAATCTTCGGGCGTCTTGCCCTTGGGCGGTTCAAGGACGCCCTGATAGATCAGGCCCTTGCCTTCGAGATCCGCCAGTGCGGCCTCGATGCGTCCTGTGCCATAAAGTGACTTTTCACTGAAGAACTTGTCCATCTTGACGCCCAAGGCGGCCAGATCCGCGCGGATCAGATCCATCATCGCGTCGGTGGCAAGATCGCGCAGTTCGACCAGCCAGACCTCTTCGGGCTGGCCAACCCATGCATCGCCCTTGTCGCGCGCCAAGGCCTCGCCAACCGGGACAAGATAGTCACCGGGATAGGTGCCATCCTCGAATGCCACCTCCTGACCCAATGCTTCGAGATATCTCAGATAGACCGACCGGGCCAGAACATCGACCTGCGCGCCGCCGTCGTTGATATAGTATTCGCGCGTCACATCATGGCCCGCATAGGCCAGAAGGCTGGCCAAAGCATCTCCGAAAACAGCGCCGCGTGTGTGGCCGACATGCAGCGGTCCGGTCGGGTTGGCGCTGACATATTCGACATTCACCTTCCGTCCAGCCCCCATGTCCGAGCGTCCATAGGCCGTCCCCTCGTTCAGAACCGCCGAAACGACACCCTGCCAGGCATCTGCAGCCAACCTCAGGTTCAGGAACCCCGGCCCGGCCACTTCGGCGCTGTCGATGCGGGACTCCGTCACCAGTTTCGCGGCCAGAGCCTCGGCGATATCGCGTGGTTTGACCCCGGCTGGTTTGGCCAGCACCATCGCAGCATTGGTCGCCATGTCACCATGTGCCGCGTCGCGGGGCGGCTCGACCGTGACATTCTCAAAGCTGAGACCATCCGGCAGCACACCTTCGGCGGTCATGGCGCTCAACGCGTCGATCACATGCGCGCGAATATCTGCAAAAAGGTTCATTTCTGACGTCCTGATATGATTGAGACCGGGTTTAGCAGGCGTGAAGCCCGCGTCAACGGGCAGACGTGCCGACCAGCCGCTCATGCTCCAGCAATGCAAATCGGTCAGTCATTCCCGCAATGTAGTCAGACACGATCCGCGCCAGCGCTGTCTCGTCCGTCGCGGCGTCCACATCCTTGCGCCATTGCTTGGGCAAATGCTGCGGGTTCGACAAGAAATACGGGAAAAGTTCCCGGACAACCTGCGTTACCTCAGCACGCATCTCAACAACGGCCGGAGCGCGATACATGCGCTCGAACAGGAATGCGCGAATTGTCTTGAGATCGTCGAACAACGGTTGGGAAAAACGGATCATCGGCACACCTGCCCCACGCACATCCTCAACACTCCGAGGATCAATCTCGGACAGGCGCGCGCGGGCATCATGGATCACATCCTCGACCAGAACCCCGAAAAACCGCCGCAGCGCCTCGTGGCGACGACGATAATAATTCAAGCCGGGATAGCGTGCATCCACCTCTGCGAAACAGACATCCAGAATTGGCAACTGCGCCAGTTCATCGGTCGAGAAAAGCTCGGCGCGCAACCCGTCATGCAGATCGTGGTGATTATAGGCAATATCATCGGCAAGGGCGGCCACCTGTGCTTCGGCACTGGCATAGGTCTCAAGCTCAAGATCATGCTGCGCGTTATACTCGGCCAAGGCCCAAGGAAGCGGATCCTCGGTCACCGGACCATTGTGTTTTGCAATGCCTTCAAGGCTTTCCCAGGTCAGGTTCAAGCCATCAAAATCCGCATAGTGCCGCTCCAGCCGGGTCACGATGCGGATCGCCTGCGCGTTGTGATCAAAGCCGCCATATGGGCCCATCAGCTCATGCAGCGCATCCTCGCCGGTGTGGCCAAAGGGAGTGTGACCCAGATCATGAGCCAGCGCGACCGCCTCGGTCAATTCGCCGTTCAGACCCAGCGTGCCCGAAATCGTGCGTGCCACCTGCGCCACTTCGATCGAATGGGTCAGACGCGTGCGATAGTAATCGCCCTCATGCTCGATAAAGACCTGAGTCTTGTGCTTCAGCCGCCGAAAGGCGCTGGAATGTATGATCCTGTCCCGGTCACGCTGAAAGCACGACCGAAAGCTGCTCTCCTCTTCCGCGACGCGCCGTCCCCTGGCGCGGGCGGGATCCGAGGCATAGGGCGCACGCATTTGCCGTCCTGTCCTTGAGGTTGGTCCCGTCAGCTTCTATATTGTAGTTGTGCGTGTATGAAAACCGGATGACACATTATGTACCTGCCCCCCACAGTCACTCCCCGCGCGTTCGAGCGTCTGGCCGAGATCGGTGCCGCCGATCAGGGGCAAGCGCTGCGTGTCGCAGTCGAAGGCGGCGGATGTTCAGGCTTTCAGTATGAGATCGCTCTGGATAATCCCAAGGATGACGATCTGGTGCTCGAAGGCAGCGGACAGAAGGTCGTGGTAGATTCAGTCTCGCTTCCGTTTCTTGAAAACGCTGTGATTGATTTCTCTGAAGAACTGATCGGCGCACGGTTTGTCATAAACAACCCCAACGCGACCAGCTCCTGCGGGTGCGGTACGTCATTCTCGATGTAATCACGGATCGCTGCGCAGATTGCCGGGTGGCCCCAGCCGAGGTTTTGGCGGCAGGTTCGGGGACAGTTGGTCCCAGATCAGGAACAGCCCTGAACCCATGACGATGGCAACCCCAAGATAGGTGCCGGCGCTGGGAAACTCTCCAAAGAACACCGCACCGATGATCACCATCCAGGCAAACTGCAGGTTCATCAGCGGTGTGACCACATAAGCCTCAAGCCTGCCAAGCGCGACAACAAGCACCCAACGCCCCATGAACAGCAAAACCGCATAGGCGCAGATCAAGGCCAGATCGCTCAGCCCCATGGGTTTCCAGACAAAGGGCAGTGCAAGGCCCATCGTGATGGCGATGGCGAGGTTGGGATAAAACACCTGCGCCAGCGCGTTCTGCTCGACCCGACCGATATAGCGCGCCATGATCATGGAAAACGTGCCCAGGACCGACGCCAAAAGCGCCCAGATATGCCCGGCCTCAAGGCCATGCAGACCTTGGGGGAACAAGCACATCACACCGACAAAGGCCGCCACAAGCGCCGCCCAGGCCGCAGGGCGGACACGCTCACCCAGTATCGGGCCAGACATGAGGCCGGCAAAGATCGGGATCAGACCAACAAACAGAAAGACATCTGCAAAGGGCAACAGGCGAAAGGCGTGAAAAAACGAGACGACTGCAATGACTGTGGCCGCCGACCTGAGCGCCATGGCCTTGGGGCAACCGGTGCGCAGGCCCCTTTGCTGAGTCTTGTGGCGATCCGCCAGAATGCTCAAGATGACCACGATCAGCCCCGAGATTGCATAAAGCTGAGGGGCGGCAAACTGGCCTGCAATGAATTTGGTGATCCCATCCGCGCCCGACATGAGCGCGGTGTAAATTGCGACCAGACCTGCACCTGCCAATCTAAAGCTGTGCAGACGCGGCCTCATCCGGCCGCAGCGCGATGCGAAGCGACGGGTACCTGTTCGGCGCGGGCAAAAATGTCAAAGAAGGTTTCGAACTCGACGCAATTGGCCTCGCCCTCCTGCAGGATGTCCTGACCTCGCTCGTCAAGCACATCAAACAGCGCCTCGCGCATGCGGTGCCAATCACCCGAGCGCATCGGCCCGATCCCGTAGAGATGCTCGGAAATGGCGCGCAGTGGCCCGGGCCAGCTCTCTGGCTTGGTGTACTGGGCGCGGCAGAAATTCGGAGTGTTCGCAAAGACGGGATCGCCGCGCACCGCAAGAAGCCAGTTGCACACGAAGTAATCGTGATAGTGATCGGCCACCTGCGCATGCGGGCCTTCGGTCACAGAAAAACCCCTGGCCTCGCTGGCAATCCATTCCTCCCACAGAACAGGCGGCTCCTGCCCGGCATAGCGCAGCGCGATGCAGATTTCCGCCAGCAAATCCGCGTTCTGATCCAGATAGGCCAACGTTCCTGCAAAGCTGAGGCTTTTGAGGGCGGGCGCATCAAGACCGGGATCACGACGCCCGTATTCGCTGAGGTAAAAGACGATGTGGGTCAGCTCATAGGCAGCCTTTTTGTTTGGAAGCGCAAAGGTTTCAGGCCGATTGATGAACCGACGCAAGCGGTCGTTCAAACCGGCATCGCCCGCCAGGGGATCGCGTCCGCGCCGCTGCATGAGACGCCGCGCTTCTGCGCGTTGCAGATCAGAGAATTCGACTTCGGCCAGACCGGACTCTGCAGCCCAGTCCACCAGTTCGGCACCCGTGTCCCGGCCCATCCCGAGGTCTTCGAGATCCAGCGCGATCGACAGAAGGAACCTGTAGCATTGGGGAAAGAACGCCATGCGATCCCGAACCTGGGCATAAAACCCTTCGAGAGGCGCAAGGGCACTCAGATCAACAGACTGACCCGTGCATTCAAGAATGCTGAGGAGTTCGGCGTTCTCCTTGAGCCAGAACACATCCTCTCCAAACCGCCGTTCCTGCGCAAAACAATGGATCAGCCCCGCCAGCCGCTGGTCGAGCGGCTGACGGGAAGTGGGCAAGGTCAGGTGAATGACATTCGACATCGGGATGGATCCTTTTCAAATGATCAGACCAGGGCTGATCTTGCCCGCTTCATAAGGCTCAGCGCTGAGGAGCCATCGAGGTAGAGAACAACGCGGTGCCTTCACCGCATGTCGCATTGGCGCGCGTTTCAGGCGACATCGAGGTGGAGAAAAGGGCAGTGCCTTCGCCGGCGACTGTCTCGGCCGTGGTCTCGGGGGCCATCGATGTCGAGAAGAGGCCGGTGCCCTCGCCGGCGACTGTCTGGGCCGAGGCCTCGGGTGCCATCGATGTCGAGAACAGGCCGGTGCCTTCGCCGCTTACAACATCGCCATGTGCAGCCGGCGACATCGAGGTGGAAAACAGGGCGGTGCCTTCACCGACAATCGCATCGGTTTGGCCCAGAGCGACCATTGAGGTTGAAAACAGGGCCGTACCCTCGCCCAGAATCGCGTCCGAGGTGCTTTGCGGGCCCATGCTGGTAGAAAACAGCGCGGTATGATCACCGTCAAAGAGGCTTTCGCGGACAAAGGTCTGGGGTTCAGATGTCGTCAGGTATTTGCGTTGTGCAGTCATGTTTTGGCTCCTTGGCTAAGGGTAGTTGAACAACTTCAGCGTGCATCCTGAACGTTAAATTCCAAAATACTTTTCTGCTTTAGGTTGTGCTATCCACAACTTATCCACATCAAGGCATGTGCCCAAACCGATGCATCCGTGCGCATTCTCAACGATGCCCACGTGGCAAAAAAAACTTATCCACATGCGGAAATTGACTGACTTTTGCACCAATTTGGAGAATTTCGCGCGCGAATCAGCCTCGCAGCGCGACGAATCGTTCCTGGAATTCACGCCTTTTTCGGCGCGATCTTGTGGCTGCGGATCGGATGGGCGATAGATCAACACATAAACGCTGCAGCGCGGGGGCTAGGCATGAAAATCGCAACGTTCAACATAAATGGCATCAAGGCACGCATCGACGCCCTGCCCGCCTGGCTGGACGTGGCCCGGCCCGACGTGGCAATACTGCAGGAGATCAAATCTGTCGATGAGGCATTTCCCCGGGAACTCTTTGAAGACCGGGGCTATCATGTGGAAACCAATGGCCAGAAAAGCTTCAACGGTGTCGCGATCCTTTCCAGGCTTCCCCTCGAGGACGTGGTCCGTGGCCTTCCGGGCGATGACAGTGACGAACAGGCCCGTTGGATAGAAGCCACCGTGGTGGGCAAGACCGCCCTGCGCATCTGCGGACTTTACCTGCCCAATGGCAATCCGGCACCCGGACCGAAATATGACTACAAGCTTGCCTGGATGGAGCGTTTGCAGACGCGCGCCAAAGCGTTGCTGGCGGACGAGCAACCTGCCCTGATGGCCGGGGATTACAACGTCATCCCCCAGGACGAAGACGCCAAACGCCCCGAAGTCTGGCAGGAAGATGCGCTGGCGCGTCCGGAAACCCGTGCAGCCTTCCGCCGATTGATCAATCTGGGGTTCACGGATGCATTTCGCGCCCGTGTCCAGGGGCCGGGGCATTACAGTTTCTGGGACTATCAGGGCGGCGCGTGGAATCGCAATGACGGCATCCGTATCGATCATTTCCTGCTGACGCCTCAGGCTGCCGATCTGATGACAGATTGCGGCATCGACGCCGAAATCCGCGGGTTCGAAAAGCCGTCAGATCATGTCCCTGTGTGGGTCAACCTCGATATCTGAAACCGAAACCTGCGCAATTTCCGAAGAAGGTGCTTCTAAAGCACCTGCGTCGCGTCATAGTCATAGACCCAGTCCAGACGTCGCGCCAATGCTCCGGCCCCTACGCTCAGGACCGCCTGCGCACCCCAGGACCAGGGGCGCGGCAGATGAAACCGCATGGCATTTCCGCGCGCCAGTGCGACGACCTGCTCGGCCCTTTTCTGTCGCATGCGTTGATAGAGCGCCAGAGACGCGGCCAAATCGTCTGACCGGCTGAGGGCGTCGGCCAAAACCCATGCGTCTTCCAGCGCCATGCAGGCCCCCTGCGCCATGAAGGGCAAAGTCGGATGCGCCGCATCTCCAAGCAGCGCGATATTGTCTCGCCACCAATGGCGCGCCACCGGGCGCAGATGCAGCGCCCAGAGATGGACGGTTTCCACCCGTGCGATGATCTCTCCCGCTGGCCCTTTGAAATCCGAAAATCGCGCGCGAAACTCATCTACATCGCCCTGCTGACGCCAACCCTCTTCGCTCCAGCTGCTGCGTTCTTCCACGGCGACCAGATTCATCAGTTGCGCCGCCCGCAGCGGATAGGTCACCACATGTGCGCGCGATCCCATGGACAGGGTTGAGGGGGCAGCAGCTTCTTGCCCCGCCTCTGCCGGTACCAGCGCGCGCCAGGCGACCTGTCCGGTAAAGCGAGGGCTGCAGGGACCATCCACCGTGCTGCGCCAGATGCTTTGCCCTCCATCGGCCGCCACGATCAGGTCAGCCTGAATGGTGCCGGGCGTGACCAGCCGATCCAGAACCGTTGAAACGCCCGCCTTTTCGGCGCACACCAAAAGTGCGCCCAGCAAATCGGCGCGGTGCACATACCAGGTCGGCCCCGCAGAAGGTGCCGGCACGAACGCCACCTTTCGGCCCGTGCGCCCATCCTGGATCTCAGTCCCCGCTGAGCCTGACACCCCGGTCAATTCAACGCCCAGAGCAGCCAGAACCGCTTGGCCATTCGCGCTTATCTGCAGGCCTGCCCCGACCTCTTCAAGGGCCGGTGCCTGCTCGAATACATGAACATCCCCCCCGCGCAGTGCCAGAGCGGTGGCCGCTGCCATCCCACCGATCCCGCCACCGATCACGGCAACGCGCATGCCCTTCAGATCCATCCTTGCCACCCTTCAGAATGCAAAAGGCGCCAGACAACAGCCTGACGCCTTTGAATTTTTCCACCCCGTGACACACTCAGTCGTCGCGATGCACTTTCTCGCGCCGCTCGTGTCTTTCCTGGGCCTCAAGGCTCATGGTGGCGATGGGACGCGCATCCAGACGCTTGAGAGAGATCGGCTCGCCGGTAACTGAGCAATAGCCATATTCACCCTCTTCGATCCGGCGCAACGCTCCGTCGATCTTGGAGACAAGCTTGCGCTGGCGGTCGCGGGTGCGCAGTTCAAGTGCACGATCGGTTTCTTCGCTGGCACGGTCGGCGACATCGGGAATATTCCGTGTCCCGTCCTGAAGGCCTTCGATTGTGTCCTTGCTGCCGGCCATAAGCTCGGCTTTCCACTGCAGCAATTTCCGACGGAAGTATTCGAGCTGTCGCTCGTTCATGAATGGTTCGTCTTCGGCCGGCCTATAGTCATCCGGAAGAAATGCTTCCTGCTTCATTTGCACTCCCTTGGTTTGGTCAACACCATCCATCTCAAAAAATCCAGCTGGTCATCGACGCCCCCTTAATGACGCAGCGTGTAACTGATGGAATCGCGATTGTCACTACACAATCCAAGCTGTCTTGGCCTAAAAGGCCCAAGGCACTAAGTGTTGGGCAACATGCACAGAATAAGGCTGGAAGCAGATGAAATTTGAAGGCACCAAGGACTATGTGGCCACCCAGGACCTGACCATCGCGGTCAATGCGGCGGTCACGTTGGAACGCCCGCTTCTTGTCAAGGGAGAGCCGGGAACAGGCAAAACTGAACTGGCACGTCAGGTCTCGGCGGCGCTGGGTCTGCGCATGATCGAATGGAACATCAAATCGACCACGCGCGCGCAACAAGGCCTGTACGAGTACGATGCGGTATCACGCCTGCGCGACAGCCAGTTGGGCGAAGAGCGCGTGCATGACGTGAGCAACTACATCAAGAAAGGCAAACTCTGGGAGGCCTTCGAAGCGGGCGAAAAAGTCGTTCTGCTGATTGACGAGATCGACAAGGCCGATATCGAATTTCCAAACGACCTTCTGCAGGAACTCGACCGGATGGAGTTCTTTGTCTATGAAACCGGCGAAACAATCCGCGCGGCCACCCGGCCCATCGTGATCATCACATCCAACAACGAAAAGGAACTGCCCGACGCGTTCTTGCGGCGCTGTTTCTTTCACTACATCCGCTTCCCGGATGAAGCCACGATGCGCCGTATCGTCGAAGTGCATCACCCAAAGATCAAGGAAAGCCTTCTGACCACGGCGCTTACCCAGTTCTATGAGCTGCGCGAGACAGCCGGGCTCAAGAAAAAGCCGTCGACATCCGAAGTGCTGGATTGGCTGAAGCTTCTACTGGCTGAAGATCTGACGGCAGAAGATCTCAAGCGCGACGGGGCGAATGCCCTGCCCAAACTGCACGGCGCGCTGTTGAAGAACGAACAGGACGTGCATCTGTTCGAGCGGCTTGCCTTCATGGCGCGGTCCGGGCGCTGACGCAAAGAACGGGCCGGGGGCTTTGCCCTCGCCCCGGCCCTTCATAGGGCGGACAGCCCAGAGTCGATTGGGGCATGTGGCAATGCATGTCGACAAGATGGCGGAAACGGATTGTTTCCGGGCATCAATGGGGCAGTGCCACATTTATGCCTCATTCGAAACGTTTCTGAACCACACTACAAGCTTCTGCTGTCCAATTGCTGCCTAAATCCCGGAAACTGAAGACCGTCATGAAACATTTTGCTCTGTTCGCCGCTCTCGCTCTTGGTGCCTGTTCTGCCGCGCCCTCTTCAAATGCACCGGTAACTCGGGCAATGATCGCGGATTCGGCTCTGCCACCCATGAAGGTGTTCCAAAGCCCGGCCCCGGTGACGCCGCGCATGTCCAATGCCAATATCGCCGAAGATTTCCTGTCGCTGCATTTCCAGTTGGAAAGCGGGCGCGCCCTGCCGACCTTCACCCGGTTTGAAGGGCCGATCACCGTCGGTGTCGCGGGCACACCGCCTGCAAGCCTTGGTCCCGACCTGACCCGATTGCTCAATCGCCTGCGTAACGAGGCACAGATCGACATTCGCCAGGTGACCGAGGGTCGCGGCACGCCCAATATCGTGATCGAGGCGGTCAGCCGTTCGGATATTCGCCGCGCCCTGCCCCAGGCTGCCTGCTTTGTCGTGCCCAATGTAACCAGCCTGCGCGATTTCCGCCGCAGCCGCCGTTCGGAAAAGACCAACTGGGCGCGCCTGAACGAGCGCAAGCAAATGGCAATTTTCCTGCCCTATGACGCAAGCCCGCAGGAGGTACGCGATTGCCTGCATGAAGAACTGGCCCAGGCCCTTGGTCCGCTGAACGACCTGTATCACTTGCGCGAGTCGGTCTTCAACGATGACAATGTCCACACGGTTCTGACCGGCTTTGACATGCTGGTGCTGCGCGCGACCTATTCGCCCGAACTGCGCTCGGGTATGGATCGCGGTGAAGTGGCCGCACGCCTGCCTGGGCTGCTGTCCCGGCTGAACCCTGCCGGCAATGGCCAGCAAGAATATCCGCAAGCGCTGACCCCGCGCAGCTGGATTGATGCAGTGCAAAACGCGCTTGGCCCCGGAGCATCTTCGGCGGAACGGCGCGCGTCGGTAAATGATGCGCTGAAGATTGCCGGTGACATGAACTGGACCGACAACCGCCGTGGCTTCAGCCATTACATCGCCGGGCGCATGATGCAGTCCTATGACCCCGAGATGGCGCAAAGCCATTATGCCACTGCGCGTCGCTACTTCTTGCGTACCCCCGGCACGGAGCTGCACCAATCCTATCTTGCCGCGCAAACGGCCGCCTATGAAATCACCCGTGGAAATGGCGCGGAAGCCCTGCGCCAGATCACCCCGGCCCTGTCGGCGGCACGCAACGGGGAAAATGCCGCTTTGCTGGCCACGCTGATGCTCCTTCAGGCCGAGGCCTATACGCTGACGGGCCAATACGAAGCGGCGCGCGCCGTCAGACTGGACAGTCTGGGATGGGCACGGTACGGCTTCGGCTCGGATTGGGCGGTGCGGGCAAAGATGAATGAAATCTCCAGTCTCAACCCCGCCCCGCAAGGCTAAGGGGAACAGTCAATGATCGTAGTGGCGGGCGTCGTTCTGGGTGCCATTCTTGGAACGTGGAACGCCAAGCGGCGCGGCGGAACGCGGTTGGATATGTTGCAATACGCAGCAGCCACAGCGATTGCCTTTGGACTTTTGGGCCTTATGATCACACTTGTCGTTCATCGCTCGTTGGTCTGATATGTTCCTGCCCTTCTTCGAGGCCTTGCGCACAGGTGGCGTGCCGGTCTCGCTTCGTGAGTATCTGACATTCCTTGAGGGGATGAAAAAGGGGCTGGCCACTTACGACGTTGAAGCCTTCTATTACCTCGCCCGCACGGCGATGGTGAAAGATGAGCGCAACATCGACAAGTTCGACCGCGCCTTTGCCACAGCCTTCAAGGGGTTGGAAAACATCAGCTTTGAGCAGGTCATGGAAGCTGTGGACATTCCCGCCGACTGGCTGGAAAAGATGGCCGAAAAGCACCTGACGGCCGAGGAAAAGGCCGAGATCGAAGCTTTGGGTGGTTTCGAAAAGCTGATGGAAACCCTGAAAGAGCGGCTCAAGGAGCAACAGGGGCGTCACCAGGGTGGCAACAAGTGGATCGGCACCGCTGGCACTTCGCCCTTTGGGGCCTATGGCTATAACCCCGAAGGCGTGCGGATCGGTCAGAAGGAAAGCCGCCACCAGCGCGCGACCAAAGTCTGGGACAAGCGCGAATTCAAGAACCTCGACGACACGGTCGAGTTGGGCACGCGAAACATCAAGGTCGCGCTCAAACGCCTGCGCCGCTGGGCGCGCGAGGGCGCGAACGAAGAACTGGACCTCGACGGCACCATTCGCGCCACGGCCGAACATGGCTATCTGGATGTCAAAACACGCCCCGAGCGCCACAATGCGGTCAAGGTGCTGCTGTTTCTGGACGTCGGCGGGTCGATGGACCCCCATATCAAGGTGGTCGAAGAGCTGTTCTCGGCAGCGCGCAGTGAGTTCAAACATCTGGAATACTATTACTTCCACAACTGCCTTTACGAAGGCGTGTGGCGTGACAACCGCCGCCGTTGGGATGCGCAGATCCCGACCCATGAGGTGTTGCGCACCTATGGCGCTGACTACAAATGTATTTTCGTGGGCGACGCCTCGATGTCTCCCTATGAAATCGCCTATCCCGGCGGTGCCAGTGAGCACTGGAATCAGGAGGCGGGTCAGGTCTGGTTGCAGCGCGCCCGCGAACAGTGGAGTTCGAACCTCTGGATCAATCCTGTGCCCGAGAAATACTGGGGCTACACCCATTCGGTCGGCATGATCCGCGAGATTTTCGAAGATCGCATGGTGCCGATGACCCTGTCCGGGCTGGAAAAAGGCATGCGAGAGCTGACGCGTTAGGATCATCATCGGCGAAACGTGCGATTCCAGAAAATCCTTGCATCGACTCGGCATCTCCCCTTCAATTGTCTGACATTTAATGCCGGGCACCTATCTGCGCTGAATCCATCAGAGCGCCCGGTCGAAATGCGGCTCTCCAGAGTGGGATAACCCACCGCCCAAGAAGGGCCGCGCACTCTCTGGGAGGAGATCACCATGAATTTGAGACCAGACCCGACATTTCACCCTACCGCGCAACTGGCCATGGCCGCGCCGGTCGAAACATTGGCCTTCACGCTGATGCTCAGCCCTGATGGCTCACAGCCAGATGGGTTGGCCGTTGTCGATTGTGACCCGAAATCCGATACTTACGGCCAGATCGTCCATTCCCTGATGATGCCCAACAAAGGCGACGAATTTCACCATTTCGGCTGGAACGCCTGTTCCTCGGCTCTCAGTCCGCTGACGGGCCACGCATTTCTGGAGCGCCGCTATTTGATCATTCCGGGCATCCGGTCGTCGCGGATCTATGTCATCGACGTCAAGGAACCGCTCAAAGCCAAAATTCACAAGATCATCGAACCCGAGGAACTGTTCGAAAAAACGGGATATTCGCGCCCTCATACGATCCATTGCGGCCCCGAGGGCATCTATGTCTCGACCCTGGGTGGCGGTGGCGAGGATGGCACCGATGGCCCTCCGGGCATCTTCATCATGGATTGCGAGACCTTCGAGATTCTGGGTCGCTATGAGATGGACCGAGGCATTCAGGACAAACACTATGATTTCTGGTGGAACCTGCCGCGCGATTACATGGTCAGTTCGGAATGGGGGCTACCGCCGCAATTCGAAAACGGCATCGTCGCCGAAGATCTGCTCAGCAACAAATACGGCCACACAATCCATTTCTGGGATCTGCGCGGACGCAAGAACATTCAATCGATCGATCTGGGCGCAAACCACCAGATGGCCCTGGAAATCCGGCCCGCGCATGATCCGGCCAAGGAATACGGCTTTTGCGGCGTGGTGGTCGACACCACCAACCTGCAAGGCGCGATCTTTACCTGGTGGCGCAAGGCCGACGGCACTTTCGAGGCCAAGAAGACCATCACGATTGATCCGCAACCCGCCGATCCGGACGATCTGCCGGATTTGCTGAAAGGCTTTGGCGCTGTGCCCCCCTTGGTCACCGATATCGACCTGAGCCTTGATGACAAGTTCCTCTATGTCGCCTGTTGGGGCACCGGCGAGATGCATCAATACGATGTCTCCGATCCGATGAACCCAACGCTCGCCGGCAAGGTCGAAATCGGCGGCATCGTCAAAAAGACCAAGCATCCCAATGGCAAAGACTTTGGCTATGGTCCGCAAATGGTCGAGATCAGCCGGGATGGCAAACGGGTCTATTGGACCAACTCGCTCTATTCCACATGGGATGATCAATTCTATCCCGGAGAGCGCGGTGCCGCGATGGTCATGGCCAATGCTGGGGCAGATGGCGGGCTGGAACTGGCGGAAAACTTCTGGGTCGAATTCCCCGAAGGCTATCGCAGTCACCAGATCCGGCTTGAAGGCGGGGACTGTTCCACCGACAGCTTCTGCTATCCCAACGTGTGATCCTTGGATGAACCAACATCGATGATAGCCCTCTGGGGGGCTGTCATCCTTTCGGGCATATACCACGGGGTCAACCCTGGAATGGGCTGGCCGCTGGCTGTCTCGGCGGCCCTTTTCGAGCAGAAGACATCGGCTCTGCTGCGCGCTCTGGTGGCCCTTTCGCTGGGTCATTTGCTGGCCATGACGGCCATTCTGTTGCCGTTTTCGATGATGATCACGCTGGTGGATTGGGAACGTCAGATCCGCATCGCTGCGGGCATCCTTGTGATCATTCTTGGCGTCTATCTGCTGTTCAACCGTCGCCACCCGCGCTTTCTGGCCCGCATCAGCCCCACCCGCCTGACGCTCTGGTCATTTCTGGCCGCAATGGCCCATGGAGCCGGCTTGATGCTGGTGCCGATCTACCTGGGTATCTGTGCTCTGGCGGATAGCGATGCCGGCCATATCGCGGCTGGTGAATTGATGCGCAACGATTACAGCATCGCCATACTCGTCGCGATCGCCCATACTCTGGCCATGACGCTGGCAGGTGGCGCATTGGCGGCGGGAATGTATTTCTGGCTGGGTCTCAAGTTCCTGTCCAGAACCTGGTTCAACCTGGACGTGGTCTGGGCGCTGAGCCTGATCCTTGTCGGGGGCATTGCCGTGTTCGGGGCGCTGTGATGTCCGTGAAAACACGCAGGCCAGCGCGGGCTTGCAGCGCGCCGCAGGATACAGGGGCTTTCCAGTTGCAAATCCCACGCCTAAGCTCAGTCCATGTCCAACGCACCGATCACCCATATCGACCCCACAGCGTTCAACGCGGATCCCTATCCGACGCTCGCCAGAATGCGTGCACAGACGCCGATCACATATGTTCCGGAACTCGGGGCGACCCTGATCACCCGCCGCGACGACATCCACCGCGAAGAGAAACGCACCCATGTTTTCTCCTCGGACCAACCCGGCGGGCTGATGACTGTGCTGATGGGCCAGAACATGATGCGCAAGGACGGTGCCGCGCATATGGCAGAACGCAAAGCGCTGTTTCCAACCGTATCGCCGCGCACCGTCAACAGCCATTGGAAACCGCTCTTTCAGGCCAAAGCGCTTGACATCATCCGGGCTCTCAAACCCAAGGGGGCCTGCGATCTGGTCACCGATTACGCAATGCCGGTCTCTGCCGAAGCGCTGAAACTCATGACCGGGCTGACCGAAATGACCGCCGCCGAGATGGACAGCGTCAGCCAGGGCATGATCGACGGCTGCGCCAATTACGCCGGAATCCCCGAAGTCGAGGCCCGCTGCCATGCCGCCACGGCCCTGATTGACGCGCATATCAACCGGATGAAAGATCGCGCCGCTCCGTTTTCCGCGCTCAAGGTCCAAAGCGATGCGGGCCTGTCCGATGACAGCACCCGGGCGAATATCAAGCTGGTGATCTCCGGCGGCCAGAACGAGCCGCGCGATGCGATCGCCGGAACGATCTGGGCTTTACTTGCGCATCCCAACCAGCTGAAAAAAATACAGAAAGGTGACTTGGGATGGGACAGCGCCTTCGCCGAATACGCCCGCTGGCAAAGCCCGATCGGCATGTCACCGCGCCGTGTGGCGCAAGCCGATGATATCCACGGCGTCAGATTTGAACAGGAGGATCGCGTATTCCTGATGTTCGGCTCGGCCAACCGGGATGAAGCGCATTTTGCCGATCCCGACAGCTTTGACGTGAGCCGGGACACCTCAGCGGCCATTGCCTTCGGGGCGGGCCCGCACTTTTGCGCGGGTGCCGCCGCATCGCGCTGCCTGATCACCGAAATCGCGCTGCCTTTGGCCTTTGAGCACCTGGCGGGGCTGCGCCTTGCAGGCGATGTGGCCCTCTCCGGTTGGGCCTTTCGCGGCCCCCTGTCCGTTGCCGTGGAATGGAACGCCTGAATGTCGAGCGCGCCAGTCACCGAAATCGACCTGCCCGGTTTCATCGCAGATCCCTACCCGACGCTCGCAAGGATGCGTGCCACGGCACCCGTCACCTATGTTCCGCAACTGGGCGCGACGCTGTTCACCCGGCGCGATGACGTGTTTCGCGAAGAAAAGCGGATCGATCTGTTTTCCAGCCACCAACCCAAGGGTCTTGTGGAAAAGATCATGGGTGCAAACCTCATGCGCAAGGATGCCGAGGCGCATATGGCTGAACGGCGCGCGCTTTTTCCTGCGCTCAGCCCGCGCACGGTGCGCGATCACCTGTCAGATCAGTTCTCCGGGATTGTCGCCCATCACCTCGACCGCCTGAAGGCAAAGGGCAAAGCCGATCTCGTCAAGGACTATGCGCTGCCCGTCTCTGCCGATGCGTTGCGCATCATGACGGGTCTGACCAACATGACGGCCACCCAGATGGACGCGGCCAGTCAGGACATGATCAATGGCTGCGCCAATTACTCCGGCAATCCCGATATTGCCGCACGGGCCCATGCTGCATCCGCGGCTGTGGATGCGCATATAGATGCGCGGCTACCCGATCTGCGCGCCAGACCCAACTTGTCCGTCATCTCGGTGCTCGATCAGGCCGGGCTCAGCCGGGAGCAGATTACAGGAAACATCAAAGTCATCATCGGCGGCGGTCAGAACGAACCGCGAGACGCCATCGCGGGCACGCTCTGGGCTCTTCTGACCCACCCCGATCAACGCCTGCTCGTTGAAACAGGCAGGGCAACCCACACCGATGCCTTCAACGAATACGTCCGTCTTGTGACCCCGATCGGCATGGTGCCCCGCCGCGTGGCCAAACCCGGCCACGCCTGCGGTATCGCGTTTGAACAGGACGAAACGATCTTCTTTCTCTTTTCCTCTGCCTGCCGCGACGAGGCCTATTTCAACACTCCCGACCGCTATGATCTGACCCGCGACACGGGGCCCGCCATCCCCTTCGGTGCCGGGCCGCATTTCTGTGCAGGTGCCGCGGCCTCACGCTGCCTCGTCGCCGATCACGCGGTTCCCGCGGCACTGCGCAGCCTGCCCAATCTGCGCCTTGACGGAGAGGCGATCTTTCAGGGCTGGGCCTTTCGTGGCCTCACCCAACTTCCAGTCGCCTGGGACAACTGAATTGCGGTCTCTTTCTGGTCAAAAATACCCCGCACACCGCTTGCCCAACCCCACAACACGACCCATATAAAGCTCCATGATCAAGGTAACACCCATCCTGCTGGCAGTCGTCTATGCCTTTGTCATGTACAGATTTTCCGTCTGGCGCACAGGGCGTGAACTGAACACCCGTTCAACCGAACTGGTCGATCCCAAGCTCAAGGCAATGACCGATCGGCTGGCCAAGGCCCTCGATCTGCCCAAGGTGCGCGTGCACATCTATGAAATCGATCCGGTAAACGGCCTGGCCGCTCCCGATGGGCGTATTTTCATCACCCGCGGTTTCTATCGCAAATTCCAGAGCGGGGACATGACGGCCGAAGAAATGACAAGCGTAATCGCCCATGAGCTGGGCCATGTGGCTTTGGGTCATGCGCGACGCCGGATGATCGACTTTTCCGGTCAGAACGCATTGCGCACAGCCCTCGGCATGGTGCTCAGCCGTTTCATTCCCGGCATTGGCATGTGGATTGCGAATATGCTCACAACCATGCTGGCCGCACGTCTGTCACGCGGGGATGAATATGAGGCAGATGCCTATGCGGCCGCCCTGCTGACAAAGGCCGGTCTGGGAATTCAGCCGCAGATCTCGCTCTTTCACAAGCTTGAAGCCCTGACGGAACAACGCGCCGGAGTGGTTCCCGCCTGGCTGATGAGCCACCCCAAGACCGAGGAACGCATCCGCGCACTCGAGGCTCTGGATGCGCGTTGGCGCTCGGAACTGACCTGAGCGGCGCGAGCGCGGTCACCCCAGGGCTTTGGCCAGGCGCGGCAAGCGCGCTTTCTTCAACAAGGCCCGCATGTCCCATGTCTGTCCGGACAACAGCTGTGCCTGCTGCAGGACGCGGGTGCAAACCCGCTCGATGGCGGCTTTGTCCTGATGCAGGAAGTCCATCATCAAGCTGTCCGGATCATGGCGGCTCAGGCCCTCTTCCGCCAAGACACCCCGGGGGAAATCCTTGGAATTCAGCGTGACGATCCCGTCTGCGCTGGACGCTACGGCGGTGGCCAGAACATGAATGTCGTTCTTGTCGGGCAACCAGAGCCGCGTCTCCAACCCGGTCGCCACAGGCTCTTCCGCCTTGGCAAACGCGGCCCGGATCAGCGCGATTTCTCCTCTCGCCTGTACCTCCTGGGCGGGGTCGAGACGGGCCGCGGCGCGGGCCCATTCTTCCAGAATACGCGCTGACCAGACCGGCGTGTAAAACCCCGCGCTCGCCGCGCCAAGAAGAACCTCGCGCATCACCGTGGGATAGAGAACGCAGGCGTCCAGGACCAGTTTCATAGCCGGAAGAACAGCGCCTTGAGATAGCCGCTTTCCGCCAGTTGCGGGAGCAAGGGATGATCCGGCCCCGCAGTGCCAGTGTGGATCAGTTGCGCCTGCCGTCCGGCGCGCCCGATGCCACGCAGGCATGCCCCGCGGAACCGCTCCATATCAGCTGCATGCGAGCACGAACACAGCACCAGATATCCGCCCTCACCCACCAGAGCTGTGCCAAGCCGTGCGATGCGCTCATAGGCACGCAGCCCCGCCTCAAGCGACGGCTTTGACGGCGCAAAGGCGGGTGGATCACAGATAACCACCTCAAAAGACGCACCCTCTTCGCCAAGCGCGCTCAAGACCTCAAAGGCGTCACCCTGCCGGGTTTCGAAGCGCGCGCCAGCGCCGGTTGCTGCCGCACCGGCACGTGCCAGTTCCAGCGCGGGTGCCGATCCATCGACTGCCAGCGCATGGCTTGCCCCATGGGCCAATGCCGCCAGGGAAAACCCGCCCACATGGGAAAACACATCCAGGACCCGTGCGCCCTTTCGGGCAAGCTGGGCCGCGAAAGCATGATTGGGTCGCTGATCGAAGAACAACCCGGTTTTCTGACCACCGGTCAGGTCGGCCATGTAGGTCGCCCCGTTCATCTGAACCGGTACGGCGGCCTCGGGGGCCGCGCCCACAAGGGCCACGCTGAGATCATCCAACCCTTCCAGAGACCGCGTGCGCCCGCCCGCATTCTTCAGCACGACCTTCGCACCCGTCAGATCCACAAGGGCCGCCGCCAGATCATCAAGACACAGCTCGATCCAGGCCGCATTGGGTTGAATCACGAAAACATCGCCAAAACGGTCGATCACCACACCCGGCAGCCCGTCGGCTTCGGCGTGAACCAGACGATAATAGGGCGTGTCATACAGCTGGGTGCGCAACTCCAGTGCCCGCGTCAGACGCCTGGCGAACCAGTCGCGATCAACCACTGCTGCCGGATCGCTGTCGATGAACCGGCCCATGATCTTGGAAAGCGGGTTGACCGCGAACAGCCCCATGGCCGTGCGCTCGTCGTCTTCCAGCACCACCAATGTTCCGGGGGACAGCGCGCGGGTGCGCCGATCTGTGACAAGTTCGTTGGCATAGACCCAGGGAAACCCGCGGCGGATCGCACGGGAATTGGCTTTGGGTTTCAGCCGAATGGTGGGGCGGGAATGAGAAGAGGGCACCGTCATGGTGCCCTCCTATTCTGTTTGTCTGGCCGGTGAAAGGCTCAGATTTGGTTCATCATCTGTATCAGCCCGAGTTTTGCATTCTGATGGCCCTCGGCAGTGGTGATTTCCTGCTGCATCACGATGGCCAGATGGTCGGTGATACGCACTTTCTGGGTTTGCCCCACGCGATCTGCCTCAATGGCCTTGGCACCGCCGAAAGCTTCGAGGTCGGCGCGGATTTCGCGCCATGGGACGATGATCTCACCGGTTTCCGGATCGGCCAGAGCCAAATCAAACACGATGTTGTGCACGCCGCCGGTTGTATAGCGCGCCTTCTCGGTCAGGGCATGGAAGCGCTTGACGTTGATCAGAAGGTCAACCGGCTGCGCGCCGTCGATCTTTTGTGCGCCAGTCAGCATGGCGGCCTCGAAAATGGCTTTGACCTGCTCGTAACGGTCGCCAACCGGATCACCGCGCCAGACAATGTCGCCCGCAGGCAGATAGCGGTTGGCCTCAGAAACCTTGAGCGAGCGCGGTACGTTGACCACAACAGCTTCGATGCGGAAAGGCGCACTCAACACAGCCTCCGATACGATCTCGGATGGTGTGGGCACCACCACACGGGTTGCCGGCGTTGCCGACACGGCTTCGAACGGGGCGTTGCGCGTCACGGTATCGACGGCCGCGCAGGCCGAGAGGCTCACGCCAAGGGCCAGAAATGCGAATGTACGTAGGATCTTCATGTGTGTCTCCTGATGCGGCGATAGTTCGCCGCGTTTTCGTCCTGCTCACGCATGAAGATGGCCCTGAAATCGGGCTGAATTGCGACGAATTTTCTGTAATTTCGCGGTTTCGCCGGGGCCAAACGCCCGGAAAAAAAGGCAGCCGCCTGACTAGGGGCGCTGCCTGCTGCGCCACCCGCCGCGGCGTTTGGGTGTGGCCATGCCCACCAGCCCATCGCGCATCACCGTGTTCATCGGATGTTCGGGATGGCTGACTTCGTATTGCGCCAACAAGCCAGTCAGAGCAGTGGATGTATCTGCTCCCACGGGCAGGCTCAGCGCCCAGTCCAGAAAGATCGACCGGCACTCGCCGGCGGTGATCCCCTCGATCCGATAACTTTCAAAGATCAGCCCCTTGGGGTCGCGTTCGGGGTCACATTTTTTCATGGTTCTGTCACCCTTTCGATTGCCGTGCTGATCATCGTTGCACAGGTGTCATAGCGGTCCCCCAACGCCTCGCGCAACCCATCAATGTCGTCAAACCCGGTCGCGCGCAGCATGAACGCAGCCCCCCCGGCACCCAGAGTGTCATCCGCCAGTTCGCTGCCCGACAACAACCGGGCAGCCGCCTGCACGTTCCAGAACAGCCTGTAGGCCTCGCCTAGACTCGCCGCCTCGTTGGCACTGAGCCATCCACAGGATTGCGCGCCCTCGAGCCCGCCAGCCACATCGCGCACCACCCGCCCCGACAAAAGCGCTCCGGCCTGCGCAACAAGTTCAATATCCTGCAAACGCCCCGCTCCGGTCTTGGCATCCCATGGTCCCGCCGGGGCCTTGGCCGCCGCAATGCGCGCGCGCATGTCCGCCACTGCGCTCAGAACACGCTCCATCTGCCGCGGCTGAGCGATCAGCTCAGCGCGAAATTCTTCGATATCCCCGGCAAGCTCTTCAGGGCCCGCCACCACACGGGCGCGGGTCAGGGCCAGATGTTCCCACTCCCAGGCGGTCTCAGTTTGATAGGTGCGAAAGCTTTGCAGGCTTGTCGCGACCGGGCCCTGATTGCCGGAAGGGCGCAGGCGCATGTCCACCTCATAAAGCCGCCCTTGCGCCATCGGCGCGGTCATCGCGGTGATCAGGGCTTGTGTCAGGCGCGCGTAATACACCCGAGCGGCCAAAGGTCGGGGGCCGTCTGATGCCTCATCGGGGCCCGGATCATAGATCACGATCATATCAAGATCCGAGCCGGCATTCAGCCTGCCCGCTCCCAGCGATCCCATGCCGACAATCGCCGCGCCACGCCCCGGAGGCGCGCCATGTTTGAGCGCAAACTGCGCCTCTACTGCAGGGGTCAGCGCCGCGATCACAGCCTCGGCAAGATCCGCATAGTGTTGCCCGGCGGTTGCGCCATCCACCAATCCGCGCAGATGGTGGACACCCACTCGAAAATGCCAGTCCTTGGCCCAACGGCGCGCGGTATCCAGTTGCGCCTCGTAATCCGCCTCTCGTGCCAGAAGGTCCGCAAGCTGATCCCGCATCTGTGCCATTCCGGGCCAATCCGCAAAGAAATCGCCGCCAATCACTGCATCAAAGACCGAAGCGTTGCGCGACAAATAACTGGCCAGTGCCGGAGAGGTTCCGGCGATGTCGATCAACAGATCGATCAGCGTGGGATTGTTGCCCAGCAGCGAGAACAACTGCACACCGGCCGGCAGACCTGCCAGAAACCCGTCCAGAGCCGCCAGCGTCTCTTCCGGTTTCGCGGTCTGGGCAACCCGGCTGAGCAATTCAGGGCGCAAACCCTCAAACAGACTGCGCGCCCGTTCCGAACGCAATGCGGGATATGTTGGCCAGCGCGCCAGCACCGCGGGGTCCATCTCGGTCGGTTCCGTTTCCCCGCCCGACACAGGCACCGAGGCGTCAGGCGCAAAGAACCCTTCGGTCAGCGCATGTACTGCGCTCAGACGCTCCTTGATCTCGGCGCGAAGCCCGTCCGGATCCCGATCCATCAAACATGCGATGCGGGCAAAGCCTTCGGGCGAATTGGGAATCTTATGGGTCTGGGCGTCATGCACCATCTGGATGCGGTGTTCGACTTCGCGATGGGCGCGATAGTGTTCGCTCAGGGTTTGCGCGGCATCCTCGGGCACCCATCCCTTGGCAGCAAGGGCTGCAAGCCCGGCCACCGTCTCTCGGCTCCGCAGATCCGGATCCCGCCCTCCGGCGATCAACTGGCGGGTCTGGGTAAAGAACTCGATCTCGCGGATCCCCCCGCGCCCCAGCTTCATGTCGTGACCCGCCACCGTGATCGCCCCGGTCAGCCCTTTGTGGTCACGGATCCGCAGGCGCATGTCGTGGGCATCCTGAATGGCCGCAAAATCCAGGTGACGACGCCATACAAATGGCGTGAGCGAGGTCAGAAACCGCGCACCGGCCTTGATGTCACCCGCGCAGGGACGCGCCTTGATATAGGCGGCGCGCTCCCATGTACGTCCGAGGCTTTCGTAATAGCGCTCGGCAGCTTCCATCGCGATCACCACTGGCGTCACCGCCGGATCAGGGCGCAGGCGCAGATCCGTGCGAAACACATAGCCGGCGGCGGTTCTGTCACCAAGCATGGCGCACATCCCGCGCGTGACTTTTACCAGACCTTGTCGCGCCTCGAAGAAATCATCCGGGTCATACCGCGTTTCATCAAACAGGCAGATCAGGTCGATATCAGAAGAATAGTTCAGCTCATGCGCACCCATTTTGCCCATGGCAATCACCGTCATGCCTGCCGCATCCTGAAGATCATCCTCACCCTGCCCCGGCAGTTTGCCGCGCTTGATCAGCGGAGCCATGACCGCCTTGAGGGCAAGATCACATGCCAGACCGGCAAAATCGGTGAGAGTGCCGGTGACCTGTTCCAGTCTCCAGGCTCCGGACAGATCAGCCAATGCGGTGAGCACCGCAAAGCGCGCCTTGGCCTGCCTCAGAGCAATCGCCAACTGGTCAGGCGCTGTGTCGCGCAGCGCGTTTTCTTCGCGTTCAAGGGCACTTTCGGGATCATCAAGTGCTTCGGGCAGCCAATTGGCCTGTGAGCGGATCAAGGACGACAGATACGGGCTGGACCCTGCCGTGCCGGCGATAAGATCGGCCAGCGGACCGGAAATCCCCTCAACGGTTTCTTGAGCGGATTTGCCCAGATCGGGATCAAAGGCGCGGGGCAAACGGGTCATGCGGGAAGCGATACTCATGGCGCGACACTGATCCGGGTGAACGGCTTCGTCAATCACCTCGCGATTGGCAGGTCGGGGTTGTCTTTGCCGCTTGTCTGCCGATAACTCCGGGCTGTGATATTCATCATCAAGGGCCCATCCCATGAGCAAAAGCCTGAAGCGGGTGCGCGCGGCGCTGGAAAATGCCGGAGTGGAGCCCGACATTCGCGAAACACATCTTGCCCGCACCGCACAGGATGCAGCCAACGCGTTGGATTGCAGTGTAGATCAGATTGCCAAATCCATAATCTTTCTGGGCGCGACCAGCGGACAAGCCATTCTTTTTCTGACCGCGGGCGGGAACCGCGTCGATCCGCTCAAGGCGGAACGGGCCGCAGGCGAACCGTTGAGCAAGGCCGATGCTGCGCTGATACGCACACAGACCGGATTTGCGATAGGTGGCGTCTCACCCATTGGACATCTCAACCCGATCCGCGCCTTTATCGATCACAAACTGTTCGATTTCGATATTGTCTGGGCCGCAGCGGGCACCCCGCACCATGTTTTCGGGATCAAACCACAAGTTCTGGAAGAAATTTCCAGCGCGCAAGCTTATGATTTTATTTCCTAAAGTCACTTAATGTAAAAAAGTTTTACATCACCGCTTGAAACCACCCGCAAGAACTCCGATCTGGTATAATGTGAACAGGCTTCACATTGGACTTCACCCCTATCTGGAGACAGGAAACATGACCACATTTGCACCAACCGGGACATCTCATCGCCATGAAAGCTGGCTCGCGCGGAGCGAAGCGTGGCTGGACAACAAAGGCAAAGGCGCGTGGATCGCAGCCATGGTGCTGGGATTCATCTTTTTCTGGCCGGTTGGCCTCGCCCTTCTGGCCTATATGATCTGGAGTAAACGCATGTTCAGTAACACCTGCCGCAACCGCACATCCTGGACCCGCCATGGAATGAGTGCTGCAACGCCCACGGGAAACAGTGCCTTTGACGCCTACAAGGCCGACACTCTGGCCCGGCTTGAACGCGAACAGCACGAGTTCGAAAGCTTCCTTGAGCGTCTGCGCGATGCCAAGGACAAGGCAGAGTTCGACGATTTCATGAACGAACGCGCACATAAAGCTGCAAAAGATCATGACGACGAAATGGATGACAGCATGGACGAGCCGAAATCCCGCTCGTAATTCCGAGTAGATCACTGCGCTTCCGCCTGACCAAAAGGGCGGGAGCCATCTCTCTTTCAAGGATACCAGACGATGACGCAGCTTCCCGATCCCCATACGCAGTCCCAGTTCTATGAGGGTGTCGCCCTCAAGAGGTTCATGGCCTGGATTGTCGACACCGTCCTGATCGTGCTGGTCTCAATCGCCGTGCTGCCTTTCACGGCATTTACCGCGCTGTTTTTCTTTCCTGCCCTGATCCTTGTGGTGGGATTTGTCTATCGCACGCTCACGCTTGCAAGCGCGTCGGCGACTTGGGGCATGCGCCTGTTTGCGATCGAGTTTCGCACCATGCACGGGGAACGTTTCGATTTTGGCACGGCCGTTGGCCATACGCTGGGATATACCGTGTCGATCGCGGCCTTTCCGGCTCAGGCCGTGTCGATCTTCCTGATGCTGACAACGGCGCGCGGACAAGGGCTGACCGACCATGTGCTGGGCACTGTCGCGCTGAACCGCAGGACAGTCGCGGCATAGTGTCAGAGAACTGTCACAATACCCTTGGCGGCTCGAAAGGGCGGCGCTATCCTTCGAGTGTCTAGCTGGGAAGACTCATGCGCCACACGCTGCCTATCGCGCCGCAATTCTATGTAACGGCCCCTCAACCCTGCCCCTATCTTGAGGGGCGGATGGAGCGGAAACTGTTCACGGCATTGCAGGGTGAAAACGCTGAACGGCTGAATTACAGCCTCTCCCAGCAAGGCTTTCGCCGATCACAAAATGTGCTCTATCGCCCCTCTTGTGCCGAATGTTCCGCCTGTTTGTCCGCACGCATCGACGTTGCGGCATTCAGCGCCAACAAAAGTCAGAAGCGCACGATCAAGCGCAATCGGCATCTGGCGCGCCGAGCGACATCGCCTTGGGCGACAGAAGATCAATATGAGCTGTTCCGTTCCTATCTGGATGCACGCCATGCAAGTGGCGGTATGGCCGATATGGATGTGTTTGAATTCGCCGCGATGGTCGAGGAAACACCGATCCGCTCACGCGTTGTCGAATACACCAACAAGGACGACAAATCGCTGATCGCCGTCAGCCTGATGGATGTGCTGAAAGACGGGCTGAGCATGGTCTACAGCTTCTATGCCCCCGATCTGCCGCGTCAAAGCCTCGGGACATACATGATCCTTGATCACATCAACATCGCCCGCGAGAACGGGCTTCCTTATGTTTACCTGGGCTATTGGGTGCCTGGCAGTCAGAAGATGGGCTATAAGGCCAGGTTTTCGGGGCTTGAGGTCTATGTCGGTGGCGAGTGGCGCAAGATGACCAATCCCGAAACCTACAGTGCGGAAACCCACCCCCTGTCGACCGATCCGATCGCCGAACAGGTCGCCAATCTCCAGCTGCCCGATCGCGTCGTGCCCAGCAAACGCTGACAGGCACCTCCGCGGAACAGTCCAGCGATTGCTGTCCCGACCAGCGCAGGCTGATCGCGGCTTTGCGGATCCGGCGCTTTATCGAATCCCGACCTGCAAATGGATCACCAGATGCACGCAGCTATACACCCGCCGCATGGCGGCGGGTGCTTGGTGCGGATCAGCCTCAGGAGCCTATGAGATCCGGAAGGATCGTCACGATGCCTGGGAAGAGCCAGAGCAGGCCCAACCCGATCACCTGGATCAGCACGAAGGGCAACACACCGCGATAGATATGCCCCGTGGTCACCCCAGCCGGAGCCACGCCACGCAGGTAGAACAGCGCGAAACCGAAAGGCGGCGTCAGGAATGACGTCTGCAGGTTCACAGCGATCATGATCGTCACCCATGCCGGATCCAGCGTTCCGCCATAGATCACCGGCCCCACGATGGGGATCACGATGTAGATGATCTCGAGGAAGTCGAGCACGAAGCCCAGGATGAACAGGATCAGCATCACCACCAGGAAGACGATCATCTCATTGTCAAAGCTGCGCAGGAACTGCTGGATGTAATGTTCACCTCCGAAGGAGATCAGCACCAGGTTCAGAAGCTGTGAGCCGATCAGGATGGTGAAGACCATCGAGGTCACCTTGGCCGTCTCTCGCACCACCGGGCTGAGAACATTGCTGCGAAACAGCACCCAACAGCTGAACAGCAAGCCGAAGAAGGCAAAGTGATAAGCAATCTGAGCGATCACATAGGCAACCCAGTCCTCGAAGGCCACGACTTCGCGGGTGATGCGCAGGTCGAAATTCACGCCCAGCAGGATCATGATCACTAGGGCAAAGCTTGCCCAGATGACGATCTTGGACTTGCCGTTCTCTTCCTTAAGCTTGCGATAGGCAGCCAGCATGATCGCACCAGCCGCACCCAGCGCGGCAGCGGGCGTCGGGTTGGTGATCCCGCCAAGGATCGACCCCAGCACCGCGACGATCAGAACGAGAGGTGGGAAAACCACGCGCAAAAGCTCGTTCTGCGACAGTCGAACCATGGCGACGCGCGCACCATACACTGTCGCGATCATCGGGATTGCCATGATCATGAATGTGGCACCCGCCCCCGAGAGAGGTGAGACGAACAGGACATCCAACAGCAACGCCAGCACCACGCCACCGCCTCCGATCATCAGCGGCACTGCGCTGGAGGACGGAGACACGCCGCGCGCAAGGATCAGGACCAGCGCCAGCAGGGTGAAGATCGTAGCCACGCCCGATCCGATTGGGGCTGTGTTTTCCAGCGCGTCGATGCGCGCTTGGACCAGTTCTTCTTCGGTGCGTTCGACCGCCGCACCGGTATCGCCAGCCGCAAGCATGGTGGCGCGCTGTTCCACTGAGGCGTCCCACGCCTCTTGCCCATGCAGCTCGATCATCGCCTGCTGGCATTGTTCAGGGACATTGGTGCGCAAGGCGGCGGAATTCTCACGGTCGGCATAATCCGAGACGTTGATCGTCTGGCTGCCGATCAGGCCGCCACTGGCCCCCAGAACCACCGCGAAGATCAAGGCCAGAGGTGCAAAGAGATACCATGTCAGCGCCTCGTTGCGCGTCACGATCTCACCACCCGAACTTGCCTCCATCTGCACGGGCGGCGCGCTTGCGGGTCGCAGCAAGGCAAAGCCGAACGCGTAAGCCGCATAGAGGCCCGCTAGGAACAGACCCGGCAACAGGGCCGCCTGGAAAAGCGTACCCACCGACAAAACAGCCGGTTCACCAAGGTAGGTCAGCGCATCATTACAGCCGGCAAGCTGCGCGCGCGTTTCCTGCCCGGTTGCATAGAGATCACCAACCAGCGTGCCCAGAAGAACGATCACGATAGAAGGCGGGATGATCTGGCCGAGGGTGCCCGAGGCCGCGATAACCCCGGTCGCAAGTTCCGGGGAATAATTGTTGCGCAGCATTGTGGGCAGGGCCAGCAGGCCCATCGTCACCACGGTGGCACCCACGATGCCTGTCGAAGCCGCAAGGAACGCGCCCACGATCACGATGGACACGGCCAGACCGCCAGGCAGCGGACCAAAGACGCGGGCCATAGTGGTCAGCAGATCCTCGGCGATCCGCGAGCGTTCCAGCGTAATGCCCATCATGACGAACATCAGCACCGCAAGCAGCGTCTCGATCGACTGGCCCGCAATCACGCGCTCGTTCATCCGGTTCACGATGAACGAGATGTTGCGCTCCAGAGCCTGCTCCCAACCGCCGGGGAACACGGGTTCCTCGATCCGGGGCAATTCGGGGTATCGGAAGACGGAAATCGCATCCCGCACCACGCCTTCAGCCAACAACGCGGCATATTCCGGAGAAGTCTTGTCGATTGCCTGATGGATCAGCAGCCCTGCGGAGTCCATTGCGGCAATGATGGCAAAGGAGATGACACCCGCTCCACCGATGGCAAAAGCGACCGGAAAGCCGGTCATGATCCCCGCGAAGAGGGTCAGGAAAACGATGATCAGACCGACCTCGACCCCATCCAGTCCGAAAAGCATGCTCTGATGTCCCCTTGGCTCGGGCGTTCGTGCCCGCGTGTGTGTTTGTTGCTACGGCTCAGGTCGAGCCGGAATGGATCGCGTGTTCGAGGTCTTCGGCCTGGTCGCCCATCACGTCACGATCCAGGTACTTGCCTTCGCTGGCCTCGCCTTCGCGCCATTCCAGGTAGGACCGCCAGAAGAAGGCGATAGCCTGCATGAAAACCATGATGCAAAAGAGGACGATCAGCACCTTGAACAAGAAGTAGGCGTTGAACCCGTTGGGGCTGAACCCGATGGTCTCGACATTCCAGCGAAAGATCCGCGACTGCATGATCATCCGGTCAAGATCGCTGGTCGAGGTCACGGCAGGTGTCATCAGGTGACGCCACATGAAGAACCAGGCGTAAAGATAGGTGATGACAATGGCCGGCATCATGAAGAAGAGACAGCCGAACATGTCGATCATCTTCTTGGTGCGGAATTTCACCGCCGAATAGACAAGATCGACGCGGACATGACTTCCCTGCACAAAGGTGTAGGACACGCAGAGACAGACCACGATCGCGTTCCAGAACTTCAACCCTTCGGCCCACCAGCTCAGATCCATGGCCAGCGCCGTACCAAGCGGGCCCAGCTCGATTTCCGCCACGCGGAAAATGCGTTGCAGGAAGACGATCATGACCTGCACCAGCACCATCACCAGCCCGGCCCAGGCCGCAGTGCGCCCGACAGCATTCGCAATGCCTTCCAGGATGCGCACACCCCACCACAGGATCTCTGTTTTCCAAACGGCACCGATCAGGGTGATCAGCAGGAAAGTGGTGAAAACGACAAAGAAAAATTCAACCGAAGCACCGTAGTAGATGAACCGCATCACCGCTTCGGGGTTCGACCAGGCCAGCCAGTCCGCCGGGTTCGTGATTGCCACGAACAGGTAATAGGGCGACAGAGCAATATTCTGCAGCACCCAGAGGATGAAGTCGATCATGCTGTAATCCCCCTGTGACGCGCACTTAACGGCGGCATCGAGTCTTCACGAAACGTGGTCGATAAAGCGCCCTGCCCCACGCACAGGGCGTCGGACAGGGCGGGTGTTTGGCTGCGATCAGCCCGCGTTCACGCGGTTACGCTGGCGGATGTATTCGCCATCACCGATTTGCCACCATGCTGAAGTCTCGGCCTGAGCGGCAAAATAGCTCTCGGCGATCTTCGCATAGATCGGGTCGCCCATGTTCTCCTCACGGACTTCCGCAGCGGCACGGCCGAATGCATCCCAGACATCATCGGGGAATTCGCGGGACTGCACGCCTTGAGCTTGCAGACGGGCCAGGGCGGCACCGTTTTCGGCCCAGGACATACCGAGGTTGTTGGCATGTGTCGCTTCACAAGCGGTTTGCACGATGGACTGTTGCGCAGGCGTCAGGGAGTCCCAGACATCCATGTTCATCGACAGCGCAAGCGCCGAGCCTGGCTCGTGGAAGCCGGCAGTGTAGTAGATCTTGGTGACTTCCTGGAAGCCCAGACGCTCATCCGCGAAGGGACCGATCCACTCGGCACCGTCGATCTGACCGCTGGACAGCGCCTGATAGATCTCGCCGCCGGGGATGTTCTGAACCGATGCGCCGAGGCGACCAAGCACCTGACCACCCTGACCCGGCATACGGAACCGCAGGCCCTGCAGGTCATCGGCCGAGGTGATTTCAGAGTTGAACCAGCCACCGGGCTGCATCGCCGTGTTGCCGCACAGGAACGGCTTGAGGTTGAACAGGCTCGCCAGTTCGTGGTGCAGTTCCATGCCGCCCTTGTGGTAATACCATGCCAGCAATTCCACGCCGGTCATGCCGAATGGCACGGCAGTGAAGAAGGCGAATGCGGGGTGCTGGTTGAGGAAGTAGTACTCGGCCGAGTGATAGAGGTCGGCCTGACCTGACGACACAGCGTCAAACACTTCGAACGCACCAACGAGCGAGCCCGCGGGCATCTTGTTGATGGTCAGCGCGCCATCCGACATTTCGGTGATGATGCGTGCGGCCATGGATGCCGCGTCATCGAAAATTGCAAACCCGTCTGGAACGGATGTGACCATGGTCAGTGTCCGGTTGCCCTGGGCATAGGCCGGTGCGGCCAGTGCGCTCGTGGTTACGGCTGCCGTGCCGCCAAGCGCAGAAGTCTTCAGAAATTTACGACGATCCATGTGGGTCACTCCTCCCGTTATATTTAACGCCCAACACGTTCGGTCGGGCGGATCGTAAGGTCGCGCGATGCTGTATCTTGGTCACGCAGTGAAAGTGGTAATAATGTGTCTCTTCAGAAGATGCCAAGGTTTTTTCCAGCCTTTCCCGCGCTTTGTTCCGCTTTTGATGGCCCGGCCTGCCGTTTCGCGGCGCAAATCACACCAATGTGTGCGCACATGCCCAATCATTGGGCAGCGATTCTCCGGGTTTCGCGGATATGCGCGGTCGCCCCATGTGCCCATGGACCGCACCGCCGGCAAAGGTGGCCTGCGCCGGACAGCCTGGCCATCAGGAACTTCATCTGTCGATTCCGCGCCCTTCTGCGCAATATTCATAAAGATTTTGCGGCGGCGGAGACATTATTTGTGCAATTTGACGATTGACGCCCACCATCACCGCTCATAATGTCCGCCCACGCAAAAGGGAGCCGCGATATGTTTTGCCGCGTTGTCGTCAGTGTAGGAACCACGCGCATGGGCCGGTAACGGAACTCCATATACGGACCCATGCGCCTCGGACCAAAAATCCGGGGCTTTTTTATGCGCAGTATGAGATCTCAATCGGAGAACATGAGATGACCAAGGACATGACCGGAGCGAAAATGGTGGTTCAAGCCCTCAAGGATCAGGGTGTGGACACAGTATTCGGATATCCCGGTGGGGCTGTCCTACCGATTTATGACGAGATCTTTCAGCAAAACGACATTCACCACGTTCTGGTTCGCCATGAACAGGGCGCTGTGCATGCTGCCGAAGGCTATGCCCGCTCGACCGGGCGACCCGGCGTTGTCCTGGTGACCTCGGGCCCTGGTGCCACGAATGCGGTCACCGGCCTGACCGACGCGTTGATGGATTCGATACCGATCGTCGTTCTGACGGGCCAGGTGCCGACGTTCATGATCGGGTCTGACGCCTTTCAAGAGGCCGACACGGTCGGGATCACCCGCCCCTGCACTAAGCACAACTGGCTGGTGAAAGAGACGGATGCCCTGGCCAGGACCATCCACGAGGCCTTTCACGTGGCCACAGCCGGCCGCCCCGGTCCGGTTCTGGTGGACATTCCCAAAGACGTGCAATTCGCATCGGGCACCTATCAGGGGCCAAAGCCATCCGCCTCGCATTATCAGCCGCCCGTCAAGGGCGATATGGAAGAGATCACCGAACTGGTGGCCGCCATCGAAAAGGCCAAGAAACCGATCTTCTATACCGGCGGCGGCGTGATCAACTCCGGCCCTGCGGCCAGCCAGCTTTTGCGTGAACTGGTTGATGCGACCGGATTTCCGATCACCTCGACCCTCATGGGGCTTGGGGCCTATCCTGCATCGGGCGACAACTGGGTCGGAATGCTGGGCATGCACGGCCTTTATGAGGCCAATATGGCGATGCATGATTGTGATCTGATGATCAACATCGGCGCGCGGTTTGATGACCGGATCACCGGGCGCATCGATGCATTCAGCCCCAAATCCAAGAAAGCCCATATCGATATCGACCCGTCTTCGATCAACAAGGTGATCCGGGCTGACATCCCGATCGTGGGCGACGTGGCCCATGTTTTGGAAGATGTGCTCAAAGTCTGGAAAGCGCGTGGCCGCAAGACCAACTCGGAAGGTCTGGCCAAGTGGTGGACCGAGATCAAATCCTGGCGCAAGATCGATTGCCTTGCCTTCACGCAAAGCGGCAAGACGATCAAACCGCAATACGCCCTGTCGCGGCTTGAGGCGCTGACAAAGCATCGCAACGATCGCTATATCTGCACCGAAGTCGGTCAACACCAGATGTGGGCCGCCCAATACCTGGGATTCGAGAACCCGAACCAATGGATGACGTCCGGCGGTCTGGGCACGATGGGCTATGGTTTTCCAGCCTCGATCGGCGTTCAGATGGCTCATCCCGAAGCGCTGGTGATCAACGTCGCCGGTGAGGCCTCATGGCTGATGAACATGCAGGAGATGGGCACAGCCGTGCAATACCGCCTGCCCGTCAAGCAGTTCATCCTGAACAATGAACGTCTCGGCATGGTGCGCCAGTGGCAGGAACTCCTGCATGGTGAGCGCTATTCGCACAGCTGGTCGGACGCCCTGCCCGATTTCGTCAAACTGGCCGAAGCATTCGGTGCCAAGGGTATCCTGTGCAAAGATCCCGCCGATCTGGATGACGCGATCATGGAGATGCTGAATCATGATGGCCCCGTCATCTTTGATTGCCTGGTGGAAAAGCACGAGAACTGCTTTCCGATGATCCCGTCGGGCAAAGCACATAACGAAATGCTGCTGGGCGAAGCCGAAACCCAGGGCGTCATCGACGCCAAGGGATCGGTTCTGGTTTAAGAAAGGCCTTCAAATGTCTGCACTAAAAATCAAAAAAGGCGCGACAAGCCATTCGGCCTACAACCTGCGGCCAACATTTTCCGACGTCGAGGAACGGCACACGCTGGCAGTTCTGGTGGAAAACGAACCCGGTGTACTGGCTCGTGTCATCGGGCTGTTCGCAGGCCGTGGATACAACATCGAAAGCCTGACCGTGGCCGAGGTCGATCACACCGGCCATCTGTCGCGCATCACGATTGTCACGACAGGCACGCCTCAGGTGATCAATCAGATCGCGGCGCAGCTGGGTCGGATCGTGTCCGTTCACAAGGTACACGACCTGACCGTTGAAGGGCGCAGCGTCGAACGCGAACTTGCGATGTTCAAAGTGGTCGGTAAAGGCGAAAAACGGGTCGAAGCCCTGCGGCTTGCGGATATTTTCCGCGCCAATGTGGTCGATTCAACCCTCGAGAGCTTTATCTTCGAGATCACGGGAGCACCTGAAAAGATCGACGCCTTTGCAGATCTGATGCGCCCCTTGGGTCTGGCGGAAATGGCGCGCACCGGTGTCGCGGCTCTTTTGCGAGGCGAATAACCGCTTCAGCCGGTTTTCTTGTCAAGCTCGCGCGTGCTGGCGCGGGCTGGCATTGGCAGCTGAAACTGTATGATCTCTGCGGTCCCGCGGCTCTTTGCGGCCGGCGTATGTGCCTTTGCAGACACCCCGTCAAAGGCGTTCAGCATATTGGACAATCCCGGACAGGCCGCGGCCGTCAGTACCTGTGGGCCCAGTGCAAAACGCAGGTTGTTTTCGGTCACGAGTTGAAACTCCACCAGATCGCCCGCGCCAAAGGGCAATCCTTCACAACCAGACTCCTCCGTGTCACGGAAAAACGCGAGTTCGCCATGATCCTCGCACCAAATTACTGCTTTACGCTCCTGCGGATCACTCCAAAGGACAACACCAATCATATCATTTCGCCCAGGTTATTCGTTACCCTCAAATAATGCGACAAAAGCGCGGCACTGACAGTTCGAAAGACTGGTCGGCAACTTGCAATTTGTGTCGGGTTTAGTACGGTAAGGCTCTAATCAGCGTCAGGAATGACGCCGATTAGCGTCAAGTTCGCGTAACGATTGTAAAACTGAAATGTTGTTGACCAAGTCCTGACCTAGAAAATGGTCTGAAACAAACGAATGCTGCGAGACATGGCCCAATCCAATCGATCCCCTGCTCAGTTGCGTAATATGTTCGGCGCAAATCTGCGCATCATGGCACAGGAATACCCTTCAATTTCCGAGTTATCGCGTCAGCTTGGAATCAACCGCACACAGTTCAATCGCTATCTGGCCGGCGAAAGCTTTCCCCGGCCCGATGTGCTTGATCGGATTTGTGCGTTCTTTGGCGTCGATGCGCGTATCCTTCTGGATCCCGTTGACTCGCTATCGTCCGGGTCTGATCCACTTACAGGCGATTTTCTGAAGGATTTCGTTGGCAGAGGCGTCTCCGGAGTGACTGAAGAGTTCTTTCCCAGCGGGTTTTATCGCTTCACCCGTCGCTCCTTTGTGAATCAGGACATGTTCGCCATGGGGCTGATCTATGTCTTTCGCGATGGAGACACCTGTTACATCCGCGGCTATGAGCCCCGCTCGGCCATGCGCGCCCAAGGCCTGCCACTGGACAGCCCGACCCGGGAATACCGCGGTCTTGTCATGCGCCAAGAGAACGGCGTGACCTCTTTGATGTCGCGGCGAGGCACGATGACCTGTTCGTTCAACTTTCTCAGTCGCGTAGCCTCCTTCGACAACAATTTCTGGGTTGGCTATGTCACCCGGACCGTTGCCGAAAACCTCAGCACCAGCCGCGCTGTTCGCATGGTCTATGAATATCTGAACGAACCACTCAGCCGCGTGATCGCCATGTCTCGCGAGACCGGCTTTATCACTGAAGACAAGCTTCCACCCTTTCATGCCCGCCTTCTGGAACCGGCCCGCCCCTTCCGCTAAGCATCATCGCGTCGGTGATTGACCAGTCACGTCGCCCACAGGCGTGACGCCGGATCCGCTGCGCAGTAGCGTCCACTGCAGTCTGCAGAAGGATTTGGACGATGACTGCCATGCTCACCGATATTGAACAGGTTCGCCGCGCCATCGACAGCGCCAATGGCCTGTCCAATGCCCATTACATCGACCCCGCTGTCCATGACGAGGAACGCCACGCCGTCCTGAACGCAAACTGGGCCGGCCTGGCCGTTGCCTCGGATGTGCCTGAGATCGGTGATGCGGTCCCGCTGGAATTTCTTGGTCAGCCACTCCTCCTGATCCGCGACAAGGCGCAGCAGGTGCGCGTGTTTTTCAATACCTGCAGACATCGCGGCATGATCCTTGTCGAAAAACCCGGCAAGATCGAAGGAGCCATCCGCTGCCCCTATCACAGCTGGTGCTACAGCACGGACGGTCGTCTGGTCAGCACCCCCCATGTAGGCGGCCCCGGACATAACACCCATGAGGGTATCGACCGGGCCACTCTTGGCCTGATCGAAGTACGCAGCCATGTCTGGCGCGATGTCGTCTTCATCAACCTCTCGGGCACCGCCGCCCCCTTTGAAGAGGCCATGGCCGATGCCATCGAACGCTGGGCCGAGTTCGACCAGCCGATGTACCATGGCGGACCCGAAAGCGCATTTACCCTGACGGTCAACTGCAACTGGAAACTTGCCGTCGAGAATTACTGCGAAAGCTACCACCTGCCCTGGGTGCATCCGGGTCTGAACAGCTATTCCCGCCTCGAAGATCATTATCATATCGAAGCCAAGGGCCATTACTCGGGCCAGGGCACGCTGGTCTATCGTCAGCTCAAGGGCGATCAGGGGCAGGTCTTCCCCGATTTCAAAGGCCTGTCGGACAAATGGAATGAGGCTGCTGAATACATCGCCCTCTATCCGAATGTCCTGTTCGGTGTGCATCGCGATCATGCCTATGCGATCATTCTTGTTCCCGAAGGCCACAACAAGACGACCGAGTATGTGCATCTCTATTATCCGACACCGAACACGGATCAGACGATGCGCGACACCAATGCCGAGCTTTGGAAAGGTGTGTTTGTCGAGGACGTGTTTGTCGTTGAGGGCATGCAAAAGGGCCGGCATGCGCAGGGTTTTGATGGCGGACGGTTCTCGCCAGCCATGGATGGGCCCACCCATCTGTTTCACGACTGGGTGGCCAGCCAGATCGCCGACCACCGCGACAATCAAGCCCGGGCGGCTGAATGACGGATCTGGACGCGCAGCTTCTGGCCGCGCATGAAGCCAACGACGCGCGCGCCCTGATCCGGCTCTATCAGCTTGCGGCAGACAGCGCGGCATCGATTGATGCCGCCTGCTTCTATCTCACCCATGCCTATGTCTTTGCGCTAGAGGCGAACCACCCGGATGTTGAACATATCCGGGCGCGCCTGGTGGCCGAGGGACGCGAGCCTGCGCTGAGTTAAGCGCTGATCTGGCGATAGAAATGCCATGTTGCATGGCCCAGCAGGGGCAGCACCAGGAACAGCCCCAGGAACCAAGGTATGAGCGCGACGAATGTCGTCACCGATATGAACAGCGCCCAGCCCAGCATCGGGCCGGGATTGGCTTGCACATATTTGAAACTGGTGATCATGGCCGTCACGAAATCGACTTCGCGATCCAGCAAGAGCGGAAGTGAAATCACCGTGATCATGTAAAGCAGCAGCGCAAACAGCGCGCCCACAACCGTGCCGAAAGCCAGCATGCTTAGGCCATTCGCAGTCAGGAAGACGTCGGGCGAACTGGATATGTTCGTCATGGTCGCAAGACCCAGAAACAGCGCAAAGATCATGTGGCCAAGGAAAAACCAGAACATGAACACCACCACGATGATGGCGCAGATCGACGGCAATTGACGGCGGCTTTGCTGAAGAATGACGCCAAAGACGCTGGCAAACTCCAGGGGCTGCCCGGCTTCCAGACGGCGGGACACCTCGTAAAGACCCACGGCCGCAAAAGGTCCGATCAGCGGAAAGCCGATCGTCGCAAGCACCAGCCAGAACGTTGTTTCGGTCTGCGCGGTGATCCAGGCCATGAGCCAGCCTGCAATCACGTAAAACCCCGCGAACAACAGCCCATAGAGAGGCGCGGCCCGCATATCCGCCCAACCCAGCCTGAGTGCCTCGCGCATCAATCCCGTATCGGCGGGCTTGAGGTCTGGTACTCCGAATTCAGGGGTCTGCATGCTCATGAGCTGTCTCCTCCTAGATTTGCGGCGGCCGCCTTTGTGGCCACTGCGTTGCCTCGTGATAGGCGGCACCCAGTTCAAGAATGGCCCTGTCCGCACCGCGCGCGCCGGTGATCTGTATGCCCATCGGCAAACCTTCGGCACTGAACCCGGCAGGCACGGCAAGGGTGGGCAACCCGAGGATGCTGGCCGGTATCACGACCTCCATCCAGCGGTGATAGGTGTCCATCGCCCGGCCCGCGATCTCGGTTGGCCAGTCCAGTTCGGCGTCAAAGGGCCAGACCTGCGCCGATGGCAGGACCAGGGCGTCATAGCTCTGGAACAGAGTTGCAGCGGCGCTGAACCACCCGGACCGGATCACGCTCGCGCGGTGCACGTCCAGCGCGCTCAGCCCGATGCCCTGTTCATATTCCCAAATGGCTGCGTCCTTCATCAGGGAGGACTGTCCAATCACCGGATTCAGGCGGGCCGCATTGGCCGCAGCCCGCAACGTCACCCAGCTGTCCCACAACTGCTCGGCCGGAAAGGGCGGTGCCACAGGCTCGACGATACAGCCCAGATCCTCCAGCACCCCAAGCCCCACGGCGGCATTGTCCAGGATCCCGGCCTCCATGGCAAAGGCCCCACCCCAGTCACCCAACCATCCGATCCGCATGCCCCTGGGATCAGCAGGCACCAGCGGTGAGATCGCCTCGAACGGCAGATTGAACGGCACCTGCGGATTGGGCCCCGACATGACATCCAGCAGGATCGCCAGATCCTGAGGGCTGCGCGCCATCGGGCCCACTGTCATCAACTGGCTCTGAAACGTATCTCCCTCGCCATCCAGAGGCACACGACTCCAGGTCGGGCGAAACCCATAGACATTGTTCCAGGCCGCAGGATTGCGCAGCGATCCCATGATGTCGGATCCATCCGCCAGGGCCACCATCCCCGTAGCCAACGCCACGCATGCCCCACCCGAAGACCCACCCGCGCTGCGCGTGGTGTCATATGGATTGCGGGTCCGCCCGAAAACCGGGTTGAAAGTGTGCGACCCCAGGCCGAACTCGGGCACATTGGTCTTGCCGATAAAGATCGCACCGGCAGCCCGCATCCGCGCAGCGACCAGATCGTCCTGCTCGGGGATTCGGTCGGCGAAAATGGGCGAGCCCATGGTCGAGCGCATCCCGCTGACCTCGACGGTGTCCTTCACCGCAAATGGCAAGCCGGCAAGAGCACCGCCCGAAGGGCTCTGATCGGCCGCGCGCGCCTCCTGCATCAACTCATCCGCGTCGCGCATCGAAATGATCGCGTTCAACGGCCCGTTCACCGCCTCGATCCGATCGAGCGTGGCGCGCATCAACTCCTCCGCGCTCAAGCGGCGAGAGACCAGATCATCCAGGATCTGAGTTGCGGACTGTGTGTGAAAGCTCATCTGGGGACCTGCCAATGCGAAACGCTACGCCAGCTTAGTCCCTGTATGCGGCGCTGAAAAGGCTCAGTCGCCCTGCGCCTCGGCCCGGCTCTTGCCAGAGACGTTCAAGGCCAGTGTCGCGCCCATGAAGCCATCCAGATCACCGTCCAGCACACCCTTGGTGTCGGATGTCTCGTAATTGGTGCGCAGATCCTTGACCATCTGATAGGGCTGCAGGACATACGACCGGATCTGGTTGCCCCATCCGGCATCGCCCTTGGCCTCATGCGCCGCGTTGATCTCGGCGTTACGGCGATCCAGCTCCATCTGATACAGCCTTGATTTCAAGGCTTTCATTGCGATGTCGCGGTTCTGGTGCTGGGATTTTTCCGAACTGGTCACGACAATTCCCGTCGGCGCATGGGTGATGCGCACGGCAGAATCCGTGGTGTTGACGTGCTGCCCACCGGCCCCCGACGAGCGGTAGGTATCAATGCGGATATCGGCCGGGTTCACTTCAATCTCGATGTTGTCGTCAACAACCGGATAAACCCAGACCGAGCTGAACGAGGTATGCCGCTTGGCCGCCGAGTCATAGGGCGAGATGCGCACAAGCCGATGCACACCACTTTCCGACTTCATCCAGCCATAGGCATTATGCCCAGAAATCTTGTAGGTCGCAGATTTGATCCCCGCCTCATCGCCCGCGCTCTCGGATTGCAGCTCGACCTTATAGCCCTTCTTCTCGGCCCAGCGCACATACATGCGCGCCAGCATCGAGGCCCAGTCACAGCTTTCGGTGCCCCCTGCCCCGGCATTGATCTCAAGGAAGGTGTCATTGGCATCCGCTTCGCCATCCAGCAGCGCTTCAAGTTCCTTCTGAGCGGCCTTTTGCGCCAGAACCTTGAGGCTTGCTTCGGCTTCGGCGACGACTTCGGTGTCGTCTTCCATCTCGCCCAATTCGATCAATTCGACCGTGTCGCTCATCTCTCGATGGATCGACTCATATGTCTCGATGGAATCAACAAGCGCCTGCCGGTCTCGCATCAGCTTTTGCGCCGCTTCAGGATCGTCCCAAAGATTCGGATCCTCAACACGCGCGTTGAATTCCTCCAGCCGGTGCTGGGCGGTTCTGCGATCCATTCGCTGAGCCAGAAGCTCAAGCGATTTCTGGATCTCGGCCACGGTATTCTGGGCGTCTGCGCGCATGGATGATCCTGTCTGAGAAAACTCTGCCCTGCGTCTTAGCGCAGGCGCAGAGAATGGACAAGAAACCCCGTCATGTCAGATCAGCACAAACGCGTCTCAGTACAGACCGCCGGAACTGAGCGTTCCAAAGGATGCCTTCGGTCCCACAGTCGCCTGCCCACCTGAGGAGTTTGTTACCTGACGCGCCGCGGACGCCGCCTCCTCGAACAAGGGCAAGTCCGACCCCATGGCAAAGCCACCATCAAACATCACCCCAAAGAGCGGCTCTTCGCCGTCACGGAAGTATTCGGCGACCACACTGGGACCGCTGGCGTCATCAGACAGCCGCGCACCGGTAAAGCGGTCGATTTTGATAAAGCGTCCACCCGGTGGCACTTCGAAGGGACCGCCACCGTATTTCTTGATGGCTTCCAGCATGAAGCTGTTGAACACAGGCCCGCACATGCCGCCACCGGACGCTCCTCTACCCAGGGGGCGCGGTTGGTCATAGCCGATGTAACATCCCGCCGCGATATTGGAGGTAAAGCCCACGAACCAGACGTCACGCGCATCATTGGTCGTGCCGGTCTTGCCCGCCGCAGGAACTGGCAGCTTCACGGTGCTGCTCGCGGTCCCGCGATCCACAACGCCCTTCATCATGGACGTCAACTGATAGGCGGTGATTGCATTCATAACCCGCTCGCGGTTCGAACTGATCAACGGCAGCGTTCCCGGCTCAAGACTTGCCACCTGGCAATCCACGCAATTGCGCTGATCGTGACGGTAGATGGTGTTGCCAAAGCGATCCTGAATACGGTCGACCAGCGTCGGCTCGACCCGCTCACCGCCATTGGCGAACATCGAATAGGCCGCCACCATCTGATAAAGGGTGGTTTCTTCTGAACCAAGCGAGTTGGCCAGGAACAAGCCCATGTTGTCATAAACGCCGAAGCGCTCGGAGTAATCCGCGACAACGTCCATTCCGACTTCCTGAGCAAGACGGATTGTCATCAGGTTACGTGAACGCTCGATCCCGGTGCGCAATGGCGTCGGTCCATAAAACTCGTTGGACGCATTGCGCGGCCGCCACAGACCCTGCGGCGTGTCGATTTCGATCGGCGCATCAACCACGATGGTCGCAGGAGAATACCCACTGTCCAGCGCCGCGGCATAGACGAAGGGCTTGAAGGACGACCCCGGTTGGCGAAGCGCCTGGGTAGAACGGTTGAACACCGAATCCTGATAGGAAAAGCCGCCTTGCATCGCGATCACACGGCCTGAATTGACATCCATGGCCATGAACGCGCCCTGCACTTCGGGCACCTGCCGCAGGCTCCAGCGAATGAAGCTGCCATCGCCATCGGACGTCATGGCACGCACCAGCACCACGTCACCAACTTCGACCAGATCACCGGCAACACGGGCTTTGCGCGCCAATGTGCCATCCTCCAGACGTTTGCGCGCCCATTGGACGTCGTTTGCCGGAATCCAGTGCCCATCGGCATCTTCCTCGACAGATTCGATTCCAACGCGCGCATCGTTGTTGCCAACCTCAAGAACAACCGCCGGATACCACTGGTTTTCCAGGAAGATGTCGCGGGGAGCATCCGTATTGGCCAAGGCTTCGCGCCAGCTTGCCTCATCGCCGAGTTGATCGGCCGGTATCTCGGCCAGTTTGCCGTACCAGCCCCCCCGACTTCTATCGAATTTCTCAAGCGCCTCCCGCAGCGCCACTGCCGCGACCCGCTGCATTTCGGCGTCGATCGTGGCGCGCACTGTGAAGCCGCCGGTAAAGAACTCGCCCTCGCCGAAATCGCGGCTCAGCTGGCGGCGAATTTCGTCGGTGAAATAGTCCCGGTCAGGCAGAGCGGTGCGGAAGCTGTCAAAGTCACCATTCTGAACCGAACGCAGTGGCTGTGCGACTTCGGCCTCATATGTCGCAAGGTCCAGATAGCCGTTCTCATACATCTCCTTGAGAACGAAGTCGCGCCGCGCCAGCAGGCGGTCCTTGCGCCGGACCGGATGATAATCCGAGGGTGCCTTGGGCAGCGACGCCAGGAATGCCGCCTCATGCGGTGCCAGCTGATCCAGTGTCTTGTTAAAATAGGTCTGCGCCGCCGCCGTCACGCCATAGGAATTCTGCCCAAGGAAAATTTCGTTGAGATAAAGCTCAAGGATGGATTCCTTGTCCAGGGTCTCTTCCAGTCGGGCGGCAAGGATGATTTCCTTGATCTTGCGCTCAAGCTGACGATCTCCGGACAGCAGAAAGTTCTTCATGACCTGCTGCGTGATCGTGGACGCCCCGCGCAGGTTTCCCCCGCGCGAGCGTACAGCCTCGACGCCGGCAGCGGCCATGCCGCGCATGTCATAGCCATTATGGGTGTAAAAGTTCTTGTCCTCAGCGCTGATGAACGCCTGCTTGATCAAATCCGGTATATCCTCCGCGGGGGTGAACAACCGGCGTTCCTGCGCGAATTCGTCAATCAGCTTGCCCTCACCCGAATAGATACGGCTGATGGTGGGGGGCTTGTACTGGGCCAGCGATTCATGGCTGGGCAGATCACGGCCATAGATCCAGAAGATCGCGCCGATCGACAGGGCGATCATTGCGACCCCCAGCGTCAGCAGCGAAAAGATCGCACCGAAAAACGAAAAGACAAATCTCAGCACCTGGAGCCCCCTTTGGTCAGGTGGTGCCAATATAGGGATGGCATGGTTAGGCGTCAAAACACGAAACGCTGCGTCAAGGCTGCTTTTTGCAGAATGAGGCGGCAATTCGGCCAAGCATCAGACCTGCGGCACCGCACGCTTCCCTAATGGCGCACCAGCGGCCGCATCTCACTGTCTTCGCGCAGCCACAGTTGCAGACCATCGCGAATCCCGTTTGCCATGCGCAAACGCCATTCGGTGTTCTGCAGATTCTTGAAATCACGCGGAGAGGAAAGAAACCCGATTTCCACCAGAACAGAGGGGATATCCGCAGCCTTGAGCACCGAAAACGCCGCCTGCCGCAAGGGGCGACGGTTCAACGGTCCACCTGTATTGCCCATGCCAGTGACCAGCGACGCCGCCAGAACGTCGCTGCGCGGTGCTGTTTCCTGACGCGCCAGATCCAGCAGAACGGCCGTCACCTGATCATCCGCTTCGCTCAGATCCACCCCCGAAAGCAGTTCGTTACGGTCATGTCTCTCGGCCAGCTTGGCGGAGGCCACATCCGAGGCATCATCCGACAGAACATAGACAGTCGCCCCATGCGCCCCGCCATCGGCCAGAGAATCCGCATGCAGCGAGATGAACACATCGACCTGTGCCGCATGGGCCATGGCAATGCGGCGCTCAAGCGAGACAAAATAATCCCCCGTCCGCGTCAGATGCACTTCAAAGCCACCCGCGCGCAAAAGCGATTCCTCAAGCTCACGCGCGAAGGTCATCATCAGGGTCTTTTCGTCTATTCCATCGCGCTCTGCTCCGGGGTCGATGCCCCCATGGCCGGGATCCAGCATCACCCGCACCGTGTCGGCAGCGCGCGGACGTCTGGGATCCAGTTTCGCAGGCGGCGGCAGATCCCAGCGCGGATCATAAGGAGCCCCGGCACCAGCCAGGAAATCCTTCTCCCGCATCTCTTCCAGCGTCAGGGTCAGCATGGCGCGTCCACTTTCCTGATCGGTCGCCAGCCCGACAGTGTCGATCCCGTAAGGCCCGGACAGTTCCGCCACCAGTCGCGACCAGCCCGGACGGAACGTACCTGCGCGCAGTTTGCTGACGACTTCAGACTGATCGAACGCATCAGGATCAAGGCCCTGCCAGTCAACTTCGCGAAAATCCACGACCAGACGGTAGGGCTCGGTCAGGGTGAACACCCTGTACGGCACGCCCTGGCTCAGAGACAGAACAAGCTGGGCCCCGTCATTGGTATCGGCAAGACTGCTCTGACTGATATCAACGCGCGCAAGGCCGGACAGCTCCTGCGCATGGGAAATCGGGGCGCAAACCCCCAATACACATATCAAAAATACGGCAAACCTGCTCATACGCGCCCAAAGCCTCTGCTTGATACCGGGCTCTCAGCGGCCCATTTCGGCAAAGCTTACACCAAGGGCCTGTCTTTGTGAATCCTCAACGCGCCGCCATAAACGCTTTGAGACGCGCAAGCCCCTCGGTGATATCCGCCGTTGCGCGCGCATAGGAAAATCGCAGGGTCTGATGTCCCCGTACCGGGTCAAAATCAAGACCGGGGGTCACCGCAACGCCTGCTTTTTCCAGAATCTCCGCCGCAAAGGCACGGCTGTCATCGGTCAGGTCAGAGACATCCGCATAGACATAAAACGCCCCGTCCGGAGGCGCGATGTTTCCAAATCCGGCCTCGGGCAGCCCCGTCAGCATCAAATCCCGATTGGCGCGATAGACCGCAAGGTTGGCATCCAGTTCCTCGGCGCAATCCATCGCGGCCAGTGCCGCGACCTGTGCCACATGGGGCGCGCAAATGAACATGTTCTGAGCGATGCGTTCAACCACGCGCACATGATCCTCGGGCACGACCATCCAGCCGACACGCCAGCCCGTCATCGAGAAATACTTCGAGAACGAGTTGATCACATAGCACTCATCGCTCAACTCAAGCGCGGATACGGCTTTGGCCTCATATTCGATCCCGTGATAAATCTCGTCGCTGATGAACGATGCCCCCTGCTGGTGAGCCGCATCCATCAAGGCACCCATTGCGCCGCGATCCAGCATGGTTCCCGTTGGATTGGCAGGGCTGGCGACCATTAGACCGGCCAGATCAAGCCCGGCAAAATCAGCCGCCACCGGCTGATATCGGTTTTGAGGAGAGGCAGGCAGATCAACCGGCTGAAGATCCAGCGCGCTCAGGATCTGGCGATAAGACGGATAGCCCGGCGCGCCGATACCGACGTTGTCGCCGGTATCAAACAATGCGGTAAAGGCAAGGATGAACCCACCCGACGAGCCGGGCGTGATCACCACACGCTCGGGGTTGAGATCGACATCGTACCACTCGCCATACATCTGCGCGATCCGCGCCCGCAGAGCCGGCAGACCCAGAGCGACGGTATAGCCCATGGGATCATCCTGCAGCGCCCGTGTGACTGCTTCGGCCGCGCCCCTGGGGGCGCCGGTTCCGGGCTGGCCCACCTCCATGTGGATGATGTGGCGTCCGGCGTCTTCTGCGCGGCGTGCCGCTTCCATCACATCCATCACAATGAAGGGATCGACCTGAGCCCGGCTTGAAGTTCGCATCTCTTTTCCTCACAGTCCTGTCATGGTCTTTCAACGTGTCTCAGCCTTCGCGTCAATCCCGGCCTTGTGCCTTTTGCTGTTCCTGGCCAGCGCGATCCCGGCGTCGGCCAGGGGTCTGCTGCGTGATGCAGATATCGAACATGCGCTTGCCCAGCTGTCCGCACCCATTCTGCGCGCGGCCGGGCTGAGCACCGCCCGCGTCAAGGTTCTGGTGGTCAATGACAGCTCGCTGAATGCCTTTGTGGTGAACAGCCAGGCGATCTTCATCCATTACGGGTTGATCCTGAAGGCCGACACACCCGAAATGCTGCAGGCGGTCATTGCCCATGAGGCCGCTCATATCGCCAATGGTCACATCGCACGGCGCACCGGAAACATGCGCAGCGCTCAGACCATGGCCGGGCTTGGCATCGCACTGGCCGCAGCCGCAGCCGCCAGCGGTGCCGGCTCGGCGGCTGGTGGCATCGCTGCCGGGGTGTCGTCCTCGGCGCTGCGCGGTTTTCTCAAGCATACGCGCGCCGAAGAGGCGGCAGCCGACCAGGCCGCCGCACGCTATATGCGGTCGGCCGGGATCAGCCCGGTCGGGCTGGTTCAGGTCCACCGCCTGTTTCGTGGCCAGGAAGCACTGAGCGAAAGCCGTCAGGATCCCTACATGCGCTCGCATCCGCTGACGAGCGATCGGATTCGCGCAGCCGAAGCCTTTGTCGCCGCCTATGGCACGCAGGCGGATCCGAATACCGAGGCGGCATACTGGTTCGCCCGCGCCAAGGGCAAGATCTCGGCTTTCACGCGCTCGACCAAATGGACGATGCAACGTCTTGATGAAGAGGCTTTCGCAGATGTGCGCCTGATGCGGCAAGCCATAGCCCAGTATCGCAGCGGAGGCGCGAACAAGGCCATCAATTCGATAGATGCAGCCATCGCTGCGCGCGGCGGGAACGATGCGTTCTATTACGACCTCAAGGGTCAGATCCTGTTCGAAAACCGCCAGTTCCAGGCTGCGATGGCCGCCTATTCAAAGGCCGCCGCCCTGGCCCCGCGCCAATCCCAGATCCTCGCCGGGCTGGGGCGCGCACAGCTTGCCATGGGCCAGTACCAGACGGCGGTGACCACCTTGGAGCAGGCCCGCGCGCGCGATCCCGGCGACGCCCGCCTGCTGCGCGATCTGGGACAAGCCTATGCGCGTATCGGCAAGAACGGAGAGGCATCGCTTGCCACTGCCGAACGCTATGCGCTCCAGGGGCGACTGAAAGATGCCGGAATACAGGCAAACCGGGCCATGGGGCTGCTTCCTCGCGGATCTGTGGGTTGGCGTCGGGCACAGGATGTGCTTGTTGCTGCTGAGAACGCTGAAAAACGGAGATGACGATGCGCACATGGATTCTGCCAGCACTGGCCGCCCTGACTTTTACAACCGGCCCTGCTGCCGCATTTGACGTCACAGCCATGTCAGACCAGGAACGCGAGAGCTTCCGCGCCGAAATCCGGGAGTACCTTCTGGACAACCCCGAGATCATCCTTGAAGCGGTCCAGGTTCTGGAGGCCCGTCAGGCGCAGGAACAGGCTTCGGCGGAAAAAGACATCATCTCGAACAATGCCGCCGCCATCTTCGAGGACGGCTTTTCCTGGGTCGGCGGCAATCCCGAGGGCGACATAACCGTTGTCGAATTCATGGATTATCGCTGTGGCTTTTGTCGCCGCGCGGCACCCGAGATCGAGAAACTTCTGGTCAATGACACCAATGTACGCCTCGTGATCAAGGAACTGCCCATTCTGGGCGATCAATCCGTCATCATGTCCCGCTTTGCCATCGCCGCCCATCAGGTTGCCGGGGATGATGCCTATAAGGCAGTCCATGACGTTCTGATGGCGATGAACGGAGACGTGGATGACGCCCGTCTGCGCCGCGTGGCCGAAGATCTTCAACTGGATGCCGATGCAATCCTGGCCCAAATGGGATCGGATGATGTCACCCAGGTGATCGCCGAAAACCGCGCGCTTGCGCAGGCACTCAATATCTCCGGCACGCCCAGCTTCATCGTCAAGGACGAGGTGCTGCGCGGCTTCCTGCCCGCCGACCAGATGGAGATCGTGATCGACGAAAAGCGCAACGAGGGCTAAAGAAACCGGCTGTGATAGCGCACAAGCCTTTGAAAATGCGCATCCAGTGACCGTTTCAGGTGCTTGGCATCCTTCACCGTGAGGATGTAATCCACCAGCAGGTTATATTGCTGTATCTGCCTTGGCAGTCGCTGGGACGGGTGCAGTCGCACCGCGCGCTCCTCGTCGCTGATCACCTGCAGGCGCTGACGGGGCGGTGGGCTATCCTCACGGCTTGCCGCCTGAATCGCCTTGCCGTTCATCAAGGGCAATTCGGCGTCATACTTGCTGAACACCGCCGCCTCCAGCGCATTCACCTCGGACAGATCGGCCACCGGCCAGGCCCAGACAAACCCGATCTCCCAGACGTCTATCTGCCGGTTGGCGATGACATCCGACCGTGCCGAGGTCAGATGACGCTGCACACGCGCGCGAATTCCATCCGTGGATTGGCCCACATAGATCGGACGCTCATCCAGATCACACAAAGCATAGACCCCGATCTCGTTGGTCAGTTCGGACAACGCCGTCTTGCGAAAGCTCTGTGCGTCAGTCATGCGGCGTTTTTCTTCTGCTTCAGCGCCAGAACCTTCTTGAAGATCGTCTCGTGCAGATAGGCCACAATCGGCACCGCAACCCCGTCTCCGGTCACGCGATATGCATCAGTGTAGCGTGACGGCAAGACATAGCTGTCCGGCAAACCCATCAGCCGCGCAGTCTCACGCGAGGACAACAGCCGCGCGCGCGTTTCATTGCCATTCACCAGGAACAGCGTCTGGCGCGACGAGCCGCCGGCAGGCGTTCTCAGACAGCCGGCGATACCGTCAAAACGCACTTCTGCACGCTGGCGCACCACCCCTTTGGCATCCGGTCTGCCGCGCTTGTAAAGCGTGCCAACCCTGAGTGCGTTCACCCCCCGTGCTGCGCGTACCTTTTCCAGATTGACCGGATCCATCATCGACAAAAGCGCATCAACCTGCGCATCGCCCAGCCAGCGTGTATCGGGGTCACCGTCAACCAGATCCTGCAGCGCACCCCCGCCGTCCGCAGGAACCCCATGCGACCACCAGATCCAGCCGTTGCGAATATCGCGCGGTGCGCTGGACACGAACTGTGTAAGCTTCCTTGTGTGAAACACAACCCCCGGCCCCTCCATGGCCAGCCCGCTGATATCCAGATCATTGCGCGCGGCCACCACGAACAGACGCGGGCGGCTTTGCGGCAAGAAGTGCCGCGTATCGATTTCCATCGCGCCGACATTGTACCCCATCCGCATGAGCGTTTTGCACACATGCGCAAAGTCGCGTCCGGCGTTGCGCGTCAGCAATCCCACAACATTCTCGAAGGCAATCAACCGAGGGGCAAAGCCGCTCTCGATGGCAGGCTCGATCGCGGCGATCCAGTCATGGAACACGCCGCTGCGCTGCCCCTTCAACCCAAGCCCTTTGCCCGCCAGTGAAAAGTCCTGACAAGGGCTGGACGCCCAGTAAAGATCTATGGCCTGCAACAACGGCTCACTGGGAAGATCGCGCACATCCATGTGCAGCAATGCCTCATCACCCCAGTTTCGCGCATAGACCGCACATTTCATCGCGTCGATGTCATTGGCCATCACGCATTGCCAATGGTCTTTCAGGGCGGCACGCACCATGCCGCCACCCGCGAAAAACTCGGCATATCTAGGCAAATTATCCGTCGCGACCACCATATCTAAGGGATACGGTCATCCCGATCTCATGTCGACAATGAATCGCTGCGGTCCAGACGCGGTCTATTCCGCGGCTTCAACTTCTGCTGCGCTTTGTGCATCCAGCTCGGCGGCCCTCTTTTCGACCTGCTCGACAATGTGCTCGACCATCTGCTCATTGCTGAGTTTATGGCTCTGCTTGCCAGCCAGATAGACCATGCCTGCACCGTTTCCGCCGCCGGTAAAGCCGACATCGGTCATCAGCGCCTCACCCGGACCATTCACCACGCAGCCAATGATGCTGAGGCTCATCGGTGTCTTGATATGTTCCAGACGCTTTTCCAGCATCTCAACCGTCTTGATCACGTCAAAGCCCTGGCGCGCGCAGGAGGGGCACGAGATGATATTCACCCCCCGGTGGCGCAGCCCAAGCGATTTCAGGATCTCAAAGCCCACCTTCACCTCTTCAACCGGATCGGCCGACAGGCTTACGCGGATCGTATCGCCAATCCCCATCCACAAAAGATTGCCCAAACCGATCGCCGATTTGATGGTGCCGCTGACCAGACCGCCAGCCTCGGTGATACCAAGGTGAATGGGTGCGTCCGTGGCCTCGGCCAATTGCTGATAGGCGGCGGCCGCCATGAAGACATCTGACGCCTTGCAGCTGATCTTGAACTCATGAAAATCATTGTCCTGCAGGATCTTGATATGATCCAGACCGCTTTCGACCATCGCATCGGGACAGGGCTCGCCGTATTTGTCCAGCAGATGCTTTTCAAGCGAGCCGGCGTTCACACCGATACGGATTGCGCAGTTGTGATCACGGGCCGCCTTGATGACTTCCTTGACGCGGGTTTCATCACCAATGTTGCCCGGATTGATCCGCAGACATGCAGCCCCTGCCTCGGCAGCTTCGATCCCGCGTTTATAGTGGAAATGGATATCGGCGACGATGGGCACAGGGCTTTCAGCGACGATCTCCTTGAGCGCTTTGGAGGACGCCTCATCCGGCACCGATACCCGCACGATATCCGCGCCGGCTTCGGCAGCGGCCAGAACTTGTGCAATGGTGCCCTTCACATCCGTGGTGAGGGTGTTGGTCATGGTCTGGACCGAAATCGGAGCATCCCCACCGACAGGGACATTTCCCACCATGATCTGCCGAGACGTGCGGCGATAAATGTTACGCCAGGGGCGGACATGGTTCAGGGACATCGTGCAGCCTCATGTTTTCGGTCACTTGCTTGGGCCACGATAATCCGACTGGTCTCGACCCGCAATGCGACGCAGCGGCTTGGTTCACCAGCCGCAAGACGGGATCGCAATTTGAAGACAATCAGTTGGCAGGCTCGGTCTGCGCGCTTGCATCGGCCACCATGCGCGCAAGATCATCATCCTGTTGCAGGTCGGCCACCACCATCGTCGTCGAGATCGCATCCGCCGCCATCGAGAAATTCGATGTGACCGTGCCGCGCTCGCCCACCGGGCCGAAAATCTGACCATTCACGTCAAAGTAGATGGCACCGGATTCCCCAACGCGCAGCGTTGGCGGCTCTTCGGTGGCTGCCACATCATAGATTTCACCGCTTTCCATGATGCCCTCGAACACAACCGTTCCATCCGCAGCGGTCACCCGGACCCATGCGGGACGCACCGCGACCATGCGCAACTGGGGCGCGCCGTCTTCAACGACCCGTGGAACAGACTGGTTGGCCGGATCAAAGGACCCCGATGCCAGTGCCGGAGACTGTTGGATTTCCGGTGCACGGAACGAACCCACAGTGCGCGGATCCAGTGTCGAAATGGGCGCGTCGCGCGCAACCATGACCGGAACGTCCAGCGCCTGCGGACGATACAGACGATCCAGCGCTTCGACAGAGGGCGCAGCAAAGTTGTCGCGCGCGGTCGCGAAGGCGCTTACATCCCCACCCTCAAGCGGATCGAGATCGGACAGGACCACAGGCGTCTGATCGACCGGAGCCACCTGCACCTGCTGCACTTCGCGCAACACGGTCCAGCCGCCATAGCCAAGCCCGCCAATCAGCGTCAGCAGAACCATCATCGAGCCGACGGCCCGGGGCTCTATCTGAGACAGGACACTCTCGCCCGGGTTCGCACCAAAGGGCGAGGCCGTCGATCCAAACGGATCCGAAGACCCCGAACTGCGCTTGGCGCGGGCCGCGGATTCTTCGGATTTCTTGATTACCAACGCCTCGGAGGACATCCCATGCGCAACGGTAAATCCACTTTCCCTGCAGAAGGTCTCATAAGCCTCATCAGGGTTCATGTTCAAATAGCGTGCGTAGGAACGCACATATCCCGCGATGAACCCCGGCGTATCAAAGGCAGAGGGATCGCTGTTCTCGATCGCGGCAATATATGAGGCTTTGATCCGCAGTTCGCGCTGAACATCCAGCAGCGACTTTCCCATGGTGGCCCGTTCGCCGCGCATGATGTCGCCAAGACGCAATTCGAAATCGTCAAAGCCCTTCGGCTTTACGACCTCCTCGCCAACACTGCGCGGTGTTTTGCGCCTGATCATGCCCACTGCCCCATTCCATTCCGCAAGGCATGCGACATTCCAAGTCGATTCGGCCATACGAAAGTTTGGGAAACACTAACATAAGTCAGAAATATTGCACGTCTTCGTGACGTTAGGCGGAAAGCTCGGCACGATTCAGCGCACAATGGCTCCACAATGCATCCATAGCACGCACCAACGCATCCAATTCATCCGGACCGTGTACAGGAGACGGAGTAAAGCGCAGCCGCTCGGTTCCGCGCGGCACAGTCGGGAAGTTGATCGGCTGCACATAGATGCCGAAATCCGCCAGCAACATGTCGCTGAGCTTCTTCGTATGCACCGGATCACCGACGATCACCGGCACGATATGGCTGCCATGATCAATGATCGGCAGACCCATCGCTTTCAGCCGCGTCTTGAGGATCCTGGCCTGTGTCTGATGCTTCTCGCGCAGTTCGGGCGCGCGCTTGAGATGCGCCACCGAGGCCGCCGCCCCTGCCGCGATCGCAGGCGGCAGCGAGGTCGTGAAGATGAAGCCGGGCGCATAAGACCGGATCGCGTCGCACATCTTCGCACTTGCTGCGATGTAACCGCCCATCACGCCATAGGCCTTGGCCAAGGTGCCGTTGATGATGTCCAGACGATGCATCAGCCGGTCGCGCTCTGCCACACCGGCACCGCGCGGGCCATACATGCCCACAGCGTGCACCTCGTCGATATAGGTCAGCGCGCCGAATTCATCGGCCAGGTCACAGATCTCTTCGATCGGGCCGAAATCACCATCCATGGAATAGATCGATTCAAACGCGATCAGCTTGGGCGCGTCCGGATCGTCCGCCGCCAGCAATTCGCGCAGATGCGCGATGTCATTGTGCCGGAAGATCCGCTTGGCCCCGCCATTGCGGCGCACACCTTCTATCATCGAGGCGTGGTTCAGAGCGTCCGAATAGATGATCAGCCCCGGAAACAGCTTGGGCAATGTGCTGAGCGTGGCATCATTGGCAATATAGGCAGATGTGAACAGCAGCGCGGCTTCCTTGCCGTGCAGGTCCGCCAGTTCTGCCTCAAGGCGCTTGTGATAGACCGTGGTGCCGGAAATGTTGCGCGTTCCGCCAGACCCTGCGCCCGTCGCCTCCAGCGCCTCATGCATCGCCGCCAGAACATCCGGATGCTGACCCATGCCCAGATAGTCATTGCCGCACCAGACGGTGATCGGCTGATTTGAACCATCCGGACGAGTCCAGATCGCATGCGGGAACTGCCCGTTGTGGCGCTCGATGTCGATGAAGGTGCGATAGCGGCCTTCTTGGTGCAGACGGTCGATCGCTTGATCCAGCTTCGCGGTATAGTCCACGCGCTCCTCCAGGTCTTTTTTCAGGTGCCTTCCAAAGGGGTGGGCAAAATCTACGCGGCAGTCATTTACAGCCTGCCTCGAATATAGTGCACATCCCCGGTGTTCAACTGATTACCTAGGGGCGCGGTGTCGCAGCCTTGATCTGGATCAAACAGATCGCGCCTCACCGCCAATTCCCAAGCCAAAGGTAAGGGATTCCAGACTGACCCTGCGTCACCTTTTGTGGCTAGCTCATGTCCATACCGCAACCAAACCGGTTCATGGAGCACGCAATGACCTTTTCCCTTCCCGTCTCAGTCATGATGACCCTGCTCTTGCTGGCCGCCGGAGGATATGCCCTTGCAACAGTCGGCATGAAACTGGCCAGCGGGTCGATCTCGATCATTGCGGTGATGCTGATCATCCTGGGCATGACAGGCGCGACGGTCGCCGAAGTGTATCTTTTGCGCGGAGCAGACCTGCCTGTGATCTACCTGGCCATTGTTACATGCGAAACGCTTCTTGTGTTGATCTGTGCCACATATATCGGCGAAACCCTCAGTCTCAGCCAGGTTTCGGGCGGTGCGCTGGTGCTGTCGGGCTTTGCTCTGGTCACCATGTCCGGATAAACACAGTGTTGCCGCGGTGGGGCTAGACTCCGCGCAGCGCAACGTTAGGGTCCGAGTTCAACAACCCCATTTCACGGAGCCGACCCACCATGTCCCTTGATGCCGTCCTCGCCCGGATCGACGCCGATCTGCCCGCTGCAACCGAACGGCTGCTGGAGTTGTTGCGCATCCCGTCGATATCGACCGACCCGGCCTTCAAGGCGGATTGCGAACGCGCCGCCGATTGGCTGGTCAAGGATCTGCAAAGCCTTGGCGTTGACGCCAGCAAACGCCTGACCCCGGGCCATCCCATGGTGATGGGCCATGTGCCCGGAGACGGGCCGCATCTGCTGTTTTACGGCCATTATGATGTGCAGCCGGTCGACCCGCTGGAACTGTGGGACCGCGATCCGTTCGACCCTCAGGTCGAGGACACGCCAAAAGGCCGGGTGATCCGGGGGCGCGGCGCAGCGGATGACAAGGGCCAGTTGATGACCTTCATCGAAGCCTGCCGCGCGTGGAAGGCCGAGAATGGCTCCCTGCCCTGTTCAATCACCTTCTTTCTCGAAGGTGAGGAAGAATCCGGCTCGCCCTCTCTCGTGCCCTTCATGCACGCGCACAAAGACGCCCTCACCGCCGATCTTGCCCTGATCTGCGACACCGGCCTCTTTGACAGCCGGGTACCTGCCATCACCACGATGCTGCGGGGTCTGCTGGGCGAGGAACTGACCATTACGGGGCCGGACAAGGATCTGCACTCGGGCATGTATGGAGGGGCCGCACAGAACCCGATCCGTGTGCTGGCTCGTATCATTGCGGCTTTGCATGATCACACCGGGCGCATCACGGTGCCGGGATTTTATGACGGCGTGCCCGAAATCACCGACGAGCTGCGTGCCCAATGGGACGGCCTTGGCTTTGATCACACGGCGTTTCTCAGCGATGTCGGCCTGGGCAGACTGGCAGGCGAAGACGGACGCAGCGCACTTGAAATGCTCTGGTCAAGACCGACCTGCGAAGTCAACGGCATCATTGGCGGCTATACCGGTGACGGTTTCAAGACCGTCCTGCCCTCCAAGGCCAGCGCCAAGATCAGCTTCCGTCTTGTCGGCACCCAGGACCCCTGCGCCATCCGCGAAAGCTTTCGCAAGATGGTGACCGAAATGCTTCCGCCCGATTGCACCGTAGAGTTCACCGGCCACGGAGCCTCGCAAGCAGGAAGTTTCGACACCTCCGGCCCCGCCTTCGAGGCCGCCCGTCAAGCGCTCAGTGACGAATGGCCCGATCCTGCCGCCTATATCGGCTGCGGCGGCTCGATCCCGATTGCCGGGCATTTCCAGGATATCACCGACACCACGCCGATGCTCATCGGGTTTGGCAAGGATGATGACCAGATCCATTCGCCCAATGAAAAATACGACATGGAAAGCTTTCACAAGGGCATCCGGTCCTGGGCACGCATCCTGGATGCGCTCACCTGACAGCAACACCGGGCTTGCCTAGCGGGACTTGAGGCGTTGCTCGCGCAGAAAGATATAGACACCCGAACCGATGATGATGGCCGCCCCTGCAAACACCGAAGGGGCGGGCCACTCATCGAACACCGTCCAGCCCCAGAACAGCGCAAAAATGAGCATGACATATTCGAACGGGGCGACGGTCGAGGCCTTGGCCTGCCGATAGGCCTGCGCCATGGAATAGCCGATCAGCGCCGACAGGCCCCCAAGCCCGACAAGAAGCGGAATGTCCGCAGTATCGGGCCATGTCCAGGCGCGAAGCAGAAAATAGATGCTGTCCGGCGTTGTTTCATCCACAAATCGCCCGTCTCCGGCAACAAGATAGAACATCCCGGCAACCACCAGGAATGACACCTGCAGATAAAGCGCCAGCGCCGACGCGGCACTTGCATGCCCCAGTTTTCGCGTCAGAACCGACATCCCTGCATAGCCGGCCGCAGACAGGACCGGCAGCAAGACCGCCCAGCCGACATCACCGCGCATCTGATCCGCCATCATCAGCAAAACGCCTCCGAATCCGGCCAGAACGGCAAGAATACGGCGCGGGCCGACCTCTTCGCCCAGCACAGGTATCGACAAGAGCGTCACGAAAAGCGGAGCCACAAAGTAAAGCGCCGTGGCCGTCGCCAGTGGCATGATCACGATGGCCGCGTAAAAGCAGCTATTGGCAAACACCACCAGCAGGGCGCGCAATATGTGCAAACCCGGCTGATCCGTGCGCAACAGCCGCCACCCGCCTTCCATCCTGAGAAAGACCAGCGTCAGCAGCAAACCCAGTCCCGCGCGCCACATGATGATCTGATGCAGCGGGTAATCTCCCGCCAGCCCCTTGATCAGCATGTCATTCAGAGAAATCAGGAACATGCCCGAGACCATGAACAGGATCCCCAGACCCGGGGCGTTGCGTTCGGTCTGCATCCTTGGGCCTTTCACATGAGATCAGGGCAGAGTATCCCCAACCCGATAAACCGCCCCGCCCGACCAAAGGCAAGGAAAACCATGACGAACACGATCCCCGGTTTCAGTGACCATGTCTTTGAGGCGCCCGACGCACAGATTGCCTATTCCCGCGCAGGGTCCGGCCCGGCGGTTCTTTTGCTCCACGGTTTCCCCCAGACCCGCGCGATGTGGCGCGGCGTGGCCCCCGGCCTGACGGAGTCCTTCACCGTGGTCGCGCCCGATCTGCGCGGATATGGAGACAGCAGCAAACCCGACAGCGTTCAGGCCATGAGCTTTCGCAACATGGCCGCGGATCAGGTGGCGCTGATGCTGTCCCTGGGCTTTGAGCGCTTTCACGTGGTCGGCCATGATCGCGGCGCGCGCACCGCGCATCGGATGGTTCTGGATCACCCGGATGTGGCGCTTTCGCTGACGGTCATGGATATCGTGCCCACCCATCTTTTGCTGGACCAGCTGACGCAACGTGTGGCCAGGGATTATTACCACTGGTTCTTTCTGGCCCAACCCGCCCCCTTCCCAGAAACCCTGATCGGCCATGACCCCGATCTTTACTTCGAACGCTGCCTCTTGGGCTGGGGCAAAGCCACGCTCACCCAATTCGACGCCCAAGCCCTGGATGCCTATCGCAAGGTCTGGCGCGATCCGCGTGCCATTCACAGCATGTGCAACGATTACCGCGCCGCGATCGAGATTGACTTTCACCATGACGGCGCAGATCTCAGCCGAAAGGTGCTGTGCCCGTCGCTGGTGCTGTTTGGTGCCGATGGCCCCATGGCTGCGACCTATGATGTCGCGGAAACCTGGGCCGAGCGGCTGGCCGTCTATCGCGCCCAGGGGATAGACGGCGGGCATTTCTTTCCCGATCAGAACCCCGAAAAGACAGTCGAGGCGCTGAGCGGTTTTCTTTTGAAACCAGGGCCTTAAAAGATACCGTTAAACCGTTCGGGCAAAAGATACTGAGTGCCGTAATCCGGGCGCTTGAACTGCCAGAATCCGGTCTCGCCACGCTGGCTCCAACTGGCGTGCATCTGCTTGCGGATCGATGCGAGATCGAATTCATCCTGCATCTCGTGCTCGGCAAAGGCCTCGAACACCGCGCGATCCTCCCCCCGGTCCTCGGCAAACCAGTGCCGCCCGATGGCCGCATCCCTGAACCCGACGCCGATGGC
>NZ_JBASXK010000049.1:0-3184 GCF_049276915.1 Aestuariivita sp.
CAAAGGCCCTCATCCGTCAGTCACAAAACCCGAAGTCCACTTTCACTTTCCAACCGCCAACTGGACCGCGGAAACTGACAAGGGTCCGACACCACCGCGGTTCCCAAGGACTTCATGCAGTCAGTGCCGGTTGGGGTCCAAGATCGGCAAGGTATATCGGCAACCCCAGCCCGACCGCAGCAGTCTTTGGCATATTATCAATAACTTATCTGATGTTCTCGATCGGCAAAAAACGCGCCTACTGCGACTTTTCAGGCCCGAAAATCAGGATTTCCGGCGTTCAGAGCAATGCAGCGTTACGGATTAGCATGGGAAACGAAGGCACAGCGCCTCCTGACAGCTTGAAATTCAGCAATATTGTCGCTAAATACCGTCAGTATCACTGTAGGAGCATAGATCATGCACATCACGAACTTTGCTGAAGCTGGGCAATTCGAACCGCGCAAGATCGCCGCGGTGCTACGCACGTCAGCAGAAGAGATCGCATTGACCGTCGGCTTGGGCAAAGACGCGTTGCAGAGGCGAACCCGCATCGGTTCGGACAAGACGCAGCGCCGCCTGCGCGAATTGGTAGAGGTGCTGAACAAAGTCGAGCCCCGCTTCGGCTCTGAACTGATGGCCTATGCATGGTACCGGTCAGAGCCCCTGCCCGGCTTTGATGGCCGGACAGCCATGCAGCTGGTGCAGGAAGGCAAAGCTCAGCAAGTTCTGGAATACATCGATGCGGTCGATGCGGGTGTCTTTGCCTGATGCCGCTGAAAGATGGGCGCTACACAGGCCCACTCTATCGCGCCCTGAACCCTGTCTATGCGCGTGAACCTCTGTCCGGACGAGGCGCTGAACTCTATGGTGGGCGCTTTAACGCCAAGGGCACCCCTGCCCTCTACACCTCGCTGGATCCCGCGACCGCTCTTAGAGAAGCCAACCAGGTCGGCAGCCTGCAACCCACGATCCTGGTGTCCTACAAGGCCGACCTTGGGCCTATTTTCGATACCCGCGATCAGGACGGACTGGACCGATATGGCGCGACCGAGGCGATGCTTGCCGACCCTGCATGGCGCATGAAGATGCTCGATGGTCAATCGGTTCCGACACAGGATTTTGCACTCGCCCTCATGGCGGATCGGTTTGCGGGGATTCTGATCCAAAGTTTTGCGAAGGGCGCTTTGCCATCGGACTTCAACATCGTGTTGTGGGCTTGGACTGGCAATAAGGGTTCTTTGGACGTCGTGGATGACGAAGAGCGGCTGTCGCGAATGTGAGGTGATCGGCTGACATTTTCACGGGGTGCACTTTTCGCAGACCGCGCCTGTGACAAGCCTCTTTACGTCGCTGTCAGGGAATAGCTGGTGCTACGTCCACCAGCGTCGTCTTTCTCAAGAGCTCCCAAGTCGATTAGATCGAGGATGTCGCGATAGGCTGTGTCTTGTGAGCACTTTTCGATCTTCGCATATTTCGACGTCGTGAGTTTTCCTTCGAACCCATCCAAAAGGCGATTGAGCATGTCCCGCTGGCGGTCGTTTATGTTGGCGGCTCCGTATTTCTCCCAGAACCGCGCCTTCTGGAATACAGCCTCAAGAATGATCTCTGCACCATCGAATGCACGATCCAGGCAATCCAGGAACCAAACGAGCCAAGCCGTGATATCGAGTCCCCCTTTCTGGGTCGTCTCGAGCATGTCGTAGTAAGCGCTCCGCTCCTGCCGAATTTGCGTCGACATGCTGTAGAACCGTTGCGCGCTGTCTTCGGATCGCGCCAACGCCATATCCGCGATTGCGCGTGCAATGCGCCCATTGCCATCATCGAAAGGATGGATCGTAACGAACCACAGGTGCGCGATGGCGGCATGGATTACTGGGTCCGTGTCGGGTGTCTGATTGAACCAGGGCAGAAACCGGGTCATTTCAGCGTCGAGCCGCGCGGCTTTCGGCGCTTCGAAGTGCACCCGTTCGCGGCCATAGGGTCCTGATACAACCTCCATGGGACCGTCACGCCAGTTTCCTACCCTGATCCGGGCCATTCCACTTCGCCCGGTCGGAAAGAGGGCCGCATGCCAGCCGAACAAACGCTCCGCATCCAGTGGCTGATTATACGCTTGAGTCGCGTCCAGCATCATCTCGACGACGAGATCAACATGGCGATCAGACGAGATCAACCCGCCGATTTCGAGACCCAACCGTTTTGCAATTGATGAGCGAACCTGATCCTTGTCGAGCGTCTCCCCCTCGATCTCGCTGCTTTTGACGACATCACTGGTCAGTGTTCTGAGCATCGCCTCGTTGCGAAGATCGAAGCCAAGACCCTCCATGCGCCCCAGGAGCTTGCCTTGGCGGTGACGGACCGCAGCAAGTTGTGACGACAGCTTGCCCTTATCCCAGGTAAACTGGGGCCAATCAGGGAGTTCGTGAATGTAGGTCATATTTTACGCATTCCTTGCGGAGATTATACCGCCAAATCTCCGCAAGACAACTCCAAACACCGCAGATTGCGCGGAGAATAAGGGTGGCAATCTCCGCATACTCGCCCTGGAACGTAAGACAACTACTTCCCTTCCCATCATGCCGCCTGTCCGCTCAACCGGCCATAGAAACTGCGCTCGAGATGCAGCTCCCCTGCCCCAGCTTTCTGGACAATTCCACGCAGATATCCACCTGGAGATGCGACTTCGCCTGCACAATGCTTTTCGAATGTGAGAACCAGCGCTGCTGTGGCAATTTGAGGCCCAAGCCGGTCCTGCGCAATGTTCCAGGCGTTCTCTGAGACGCCGATCATCGGCCTCAACTGCCCTGCAACACGGTGCAGATCGCCCCAATCCTTCAGATATCCGCCCATATTGCGCGCCCAGGACGCAAACTCAGGACAGGCTTGCATGACTGTCGGCAGATCCAGGGCGGCCCCGCGTTTCTTGCGCGTTTCAGCCACCCAATCTTCCAACTCCCTATCAATTTGCTCCTCCGGTGGCGCATTGGGCACCACGCCCGCCGCTTGCTCAGTTTCTGAGCGATTACAGGTTACAGGATTAAGTTGATTTGTAATTAGTATATGAGGTTCGGAAATGACCTCCCTGGGGTCCATTTTTTGAGTCTTCTGAAGTACTTGCTCGGTGGTTTCGACTGTGTTTTCCACAACCTCACCTACGCGTTTCACGGCAACAAAGGCCTGTGTCTTGGGCACGCCCATGTAC
>NZ_JBASXK010000050.1:0-49084 GCF_049276915.1 Aestuariivita sp.
GATCCAGCGGCGCGGGCGGGGTGGGCTGGCCCCTTGCGGAATTGGGCGCCAGGCTTCGACATGGCGCAGGCCGGCCAGATCGGCCCGCCGCGTGGCCATGTCCGCATGGGCGGCAAAGAAGTCGGGCCCGGCCATCGCATCTGCAAAGGACAGGTTCAGCGCGGCCAGCGTTTCATAGTGCAGCTGCACGGCCGAGCGGGCAAAGAACCACCACGCGATGCGCAGGGTGCGCCGGCGCCCGATATCCATGTCGGGCAGCGCCAGATGATGCGCCAGATGGTTGCGCAGATCCAGATAGAGCGTGTTCAGCGACTCCCGATCGGCAAAGTCCTGATCCTGAAATGACAGCACACCGGGCAGGGTGACGGTGTTGAAGTCATGCACCAGCCCAAAGCTGATATCATCGCCGCGCACGAAGAATGGAAACGGCATGTGATGGGCATGGGCTACCGGAAAGGCAAAGTACCACCAGCCGCCATAATGGTTGGGCGGCATTTCGGCGGTCGAGGCAAAGTCGAGGGCCGCGACCTGACCGGCATCGCGCAGGTCCGTTCCCAGATGCAGCGGGATGCAGTGGCTGTCAAACAGGGCCCCGTTTTCCCACAGCGCCCATTTATGCGCCGCAATCGACATGGCCCCGGCGACGGCGGTTTTGGGATCACTGGCCCAGGCCAGAAATCTCCAGGTGCGCTCGATGCTTTCCATATGGACGGTGGCGTCATCATCCATGAACAGGCAGTGCGACGATCTTCGCGCGCGCGCCTCGATCAGGCCGCGGGCAAAGCCGCCCGCTCCTCCGAGGTTTTCATTCGCCAATGCGGTGACATGTGATGAGGCCGCGATCTGCGCGCTTTGGCCATTGTCGACGACGATCATATGCAGGTGATCGGCCAGTTCGGACTGGGCGGCAAAGGTTTCAAATCGTGCAACCGAGGCGCGCACCGCCGATTCGCGCTGGAATGTGGTGATCGCGATGGTCAGATCGGGGATGCGTTGGGGTGCCTGTCGTGTTTGCCAGGCGGCGTCCTGCAGCGTCGTGCCCCTGGTTGCGACCAATGCGAACCAGAGCGTTCCCGGCCCCCGACCCGCCTCAAGCGCGGGTGTCAGATCGACCCGCGCCGGGCTGCCCGCACGCAGGGTCAGTGCGCGTTCCAGCACGATCTGGCGCGGCTTGCCGGGTGTGTCGCAGCCGATGACAAGCCGGACACGGCCGCTACCCCAAACTGCGAGATGCAGATCGCCAAGGGCGCAGTGACGGCGCCATTTCCCCAGAGAGAACAGGTTGAAATACGTGTCAAACCAGGCCTCGTCCTTGGCTTTCAGGACAAGCGGGGCGGTCGGCAGTTCGGTCTTGTGCGCAGGCCTGCGCATATAGAGATCGCCCTCTTGGTTCAGGCGGGGATCGGGCCAGATCAGGCGCTGGATCGTGAAGAACCCGGCGCTGTCGGTCAGAGCGGTGCGCATGCGGTCTCCTCCTGCAAATGGGTGATGAAGGTTTTCAGCGCGTCGCTGGGCATCGCGGCCGGGTCCATCCCGGCAAGGTAGGCCCGCATCGCGTCTTCTTCGGGCACGGGGCGGGGGCGGGCGATGTCATCTATATCGGCAAAGAAGGCGGGCTGGCCGAGACGCTGGCCGAGTGCGGCATGGATCGGGGCAAACAAGGCGGCCAGTTCAGCGCGGTGGCCTGCGCCGAACATCTCGATCTGACGGGTGGGGATGGGGGCACCGGGGCTTGGGTGGGTCAGCAGATGGTGGGCAAGCTGTTCGGTTTCACCATGGGGCAAGACCAGATTGGCGCGGCGTTTGATTTCGATCGCGGCGCGCGGCAGGCTGGGATTGGCCGCTTCGGCAGGCAGCAGCCCGGGGGGCAGATCAATCCCGGTCCGGGCAAGGAAATCCTGCGGGGATCCGCCGGCCGCGCAGATATCGTCATAGCTGCGCAGATGCAGGCGCGCTTGCGGAAACTGGTCGATCCACGGGGTGATCAGCTTGTCATAATCGGTATGGATCGTGCCGATATAGGGGCTGATCCCTGTCTCGCGCAGCGGCGCGATCGCTTCCCCCACCTTGATGCGCTGGCCATGCCAGGCGGTCAGATAATCATCCGGGCGGCGCAAGGCGCAGTAGATCTGCACCTTCCCCTCGGGCAGGGCGCGGCGCAACCGCGTGATCAGGCCGGGGTCGACATCGGCAAAATTCGCAAAAGCTTCCGAGCACAAGATCATCGTATGCGGTCCGAGATAGCGCAGCTGCTGACGGATCGCGTGCAGCATCTGTACCGCGCGCGGCAACAGGGTGAATTGCGGCGGGATCGGACGCGGCGACACCTCGGCCATCATCTGGTAGGCGAGCGCGCTGTGTGGCTCACGCGGGTTGACCGACATCCAGTCGGTACCGTCGCCTTTGCCCATTGCACGGGCCAGCAGCAGCGAGAACCCCTCCATCTCGACACAGGGGTACAGTACACCGGCGCGCAGGAGCGCGCAGGCATTGCGCGACAAGAACAGCTGCAATGCGGTCGAGCCGACCTTGTGATGCCCGATATAGAGAATGATGTTCATACCGCAGCCCCGCGCCGGAAAAATCGCGCGCAGATTGCCAGCGGGTGTCTTAAGACGGACCTAATGTGTCCGGGATTTTTCGGGAAAGCCCTGGTGGGGAATTCACATATTTACCATAACCATGATTATGAGTGTGGAATGTGCAGCTAGGGAGGAGTCACACCCTCGTCCTTGGGATCTGCCTGGGCACCTGTGTCGTCCTGCGCCCGCGCCATGAGAGCGATCTTCTGCGTGGCTTCATATTGAGACAGAAACACCTGACCGGTGAGGTCTTTGAGGAAATGCTGCTCTTTCAGGCGATCCATCACCGGGCCCTTTACCTCGGACAGGTGAAGCTGAACGCCCATTTCGCGAAGCCGTTCGTTGATCATCTCCAGCGACTCCAGCGCGCTGAGGTCGATCTCGTTGATGGCGGAGCATTGCAGGATGACATGGCGGATATTCTTGTCCGCCGCGACCCGGTTGTGGATCTTGTCCTCAAGAAAGCGGGCGTTTGCAAAATAGAGGCTTTCGTCGAGCCGCAGCGTGACAACACTGGGATCCGTGATCACATCATGTCGCAGGATGTTGCGGAAGTGCTCGGTGCCGGGTACCCGGCCGACTTCTGCGATATGGGGTTTGGATGATTTGTAAAGGTGCAGCAGGATGGACAGTCCGACACCTGCGGACACACCGGCCTCAACCCCCAGGCCCAGGGTCAGAAGGATCGTGGTGAAGACGGCGGCAAAGTCGGCTTTTGAGTATTCCCAGCTTCGTTTGAGGATTGAAAAATCAACAAGGCTCAGCACCGCGACAATGATGGTGGCGGCAAGCGTGGCCTTTGGCAGGAAGAAGATCAGCGGTGTAAGAGCAAGGGCGGCAATCGCCAGACCTACGGCTGTGAAGGCCCCTGCTGCCGGGGTTTGTGCGCCCGCATCAAAGTTCACGACCGAGCGCGAAAATCCACCGGTGACCGGAAAACCCCCGGTGAGGGAGGCGCCGATATTGGCGGCACCAAGCCCGATCAGCTCCTGATCGGGGTCGATGCGCTGGCGTTTCTTGGCCGCCAGAGTCTGGGCGACGGAAATGGATTCCACAAAGCCGATGATCGAGATCAGGAATGCCGGTAGCAACAGCTGGCCCAGCAAGTCGGGAGAGAATGACGGCAGCGTCAGAGGTGGCAGGCTTTGGGGAACGTCGCCGACGATCTTGACGCCCTTGTCCGCCAGACCCAATCCCCAGACCGCCAGCGTCGTCACGATGACAACGGCAACCGGCCCGGTCTTGACCAGAACGCCCGTGAGGCCCGCACCGATGCCAATCCGCTGAAGCAGCGGCTTGAGGCCCGAGCGCACCCAGAACAGGAAGGCTGTGGCAAGACCGCCGATGACGGCCGTGATCCAGTTGGTCTCGGGCAGGTGCCGGACCAGCGAGATGACCAGATCCAGCAGGTTGTGGCCACCGGCGTCTATGCCAAGGATATGCTTCAACTGGCTGGCGGCAATGATGATGCCCGAGGCGGTGATGAACCCCGCAATCACCGGGTGGGACAGGAAATTCGCGACAAACCCCAGCCGAAACAGCCCCATACCCAAAAGGATAAGGCCCGACAGCGCGGCCAGAGACAGGGCCGCGACCGCGTAACCCATGGTGCCCTGTTCGACAATATTGCTGAGGGCCGCGGCGGTCATCAGCGAGACAACAGCAACCGGGCCAACGGCCAGAGCCCGGCTTGTTCCGAACACCGCATAAAGCATGATCGGCGCGATCGAGGCATAGAGACCCGCCTCGGGTGGCAAACCCGCAAGCAAGGCATAGGCCAGCGATTGCGGAATCAGCATGATCGTGACGATCAGCGCAGCCACCAGATCGTTCGACAAGGCGGACCGGTTATAGTCCCGCCCCCAGGACAGGATCGGAAAGTACTGTTTCAGTGTCATTGCGGTCTCGGTGTTTGTGACCGGCTTTGCGCCGGTACCGGAATGTGCGGGCGATCAGGCCGCGGTGATTTTCTCGGGCTTGGCCATCCATTCATGGCCTTTCAGCATACCGCGCCAATAGATCGGCGGCAGCATCTTTTCCTTCAGGAACCAGGCCGCCCGCGAGGGTTTCGTGCCGTCGATGATGAACTTGGGGAAGCTGGGCAGCATGGTGCCGCCATAGCCGAACTCGGCCAGGACGATCTTGCCGTGTTCTACGGTCAGAGGACAGGATCCATAGCCGTTGTACTGGGCAACCGGAGCGCCACCGCGCATATCCGCCAGCAGGTTCTCGGCCACGATGGGTGCCTGAATGCGTGCCGCCGCTGCCGTTTTGGCGTTGGGGGCATTCATCACGTCCCCCAGGGACCAGATGTTGTCATATGTCTTGTGACGCAGGGTTGTCTGTTCGACGTCCACCCAGCCCGCCGCATCGGCCAGCGGAGAGACGCGAATGAAATCCGGAGCGGTCTGGGGCGGGCAGACATGCATCATGTCGAACTCGACCTCGATGCGTTTGACCGGGGTGTCGGGTTTTGCCACGTCGAACCATGCTTTGCGGGCCGGGCCATCGACAGCGACGAGGTTGTGAAAGAAGTTCAGCGTGGCGTCGTATTTCCTGACGTATTCCATGAGCGCGGGAACATAGTCCTTGACCCCGAACAGAACGCCGCCCGCGTTGTTGAACTGGATGTCGATGTTTTTCAGCACGCCGCGGCGGTGCCATGCGTCGCCCGACAGATAGAGCGCTTTTTGCGGCGCACCGGCGCATTTGATCGGCATGGGCGGCTGGGTGAAGATCGCCCGCCCCGAGGACAGGCGCTGCACCAGTTCCCAGGTATAGGGTGCCAGATCGTACCGGTAGTTCGAGGTCACGCCATTCTGGCCCAGCGTCTCGACCAGACCCTCGACCTTGTTCCAGTCCAGCTTCAGGCCCGGGCAGACGATCAGGCGTTTGTATTTGACCACCCGGCAGCCATCCAGGATCACCGCGTTGTTGTCCGGTTCGAAAGCGGCGACAGCGGACTTGAGCCAATGCACACCCTTGGGAATGAGAGACCCCATGGTGCGGGCTGTGTCCTGTGCCTCGAAGATACCGCCACCCACCATGGTCCAGCCGGGTTGGTAATAGTGGATATCGGCCGGATCAATGATGGCGATCTCAAGGTCGGGTTTGCGCGCCTTGAGACTGGCAGCGGCTGAAATGCCGCCGGCACCGGCGCCGACGATGACGACTTCAAAGCTGGCGTCGCCCCTGTCGGTCGGTGTCTTGCCTCCGTTGACGATGCGCCGCACGACGCCGCCCATATCATAACCCGCAGCCTTGGTGGCCGCGAGGATATCGGCGGTGCTGCGCTGACCTGCCTGAGCAAGGGACCAGAGGGTCGCAGACCGGGTTCCGGTCCGGCAATAGGCCAGAACCGGTCCCGGAAGCTCGGTCAGCGCCTTGTCAAAGGCCATGGCGTCTTCATCGCTCACCTTGCCCGCAACGATGGGCAGGTAAGCGGCCTCGAGCCCGGCTGTCCGCGCAGCTTTTGATATTTCCTCAAAGCTCGGCTGATCCGGGCCCTCTCCGTCGGGGCGATTGCAGATGATGGCCCGAAAACCTGCGTCTTTTATCGTCTGAATATCCGACGCAAGGATCTGTTCGCTGACCGACAGACCCGCAGTCAATGCCTTCATCTCCATAGTCTTTCTCCCTGATCAGAGTACGTTGACCGGCACTTTCAGCATCGGATTGCCGTCTTTGTCGGTCGGGACTTCGCCGGCCCGCATGTTCACCTGCAAGGACGGAATGATCAGCTTGGGCATGTCCAGCGTCGCATCCCGTTCCGTGCGGAACTTGATGAATTCTTCGCGGGTCTTGCCGCCACCGACATGGATGTTCTCGGCCTTTTCCTGAGCCACGGTGGTTTCCCACTGGATCGCGCGGCCATTGGGGCCATAGTCGTGGCACATGAACAAACGGGTCTCATCCGGCAAAGTCAGAACCTTCTGGATGCTGTCGTAAAGCTGGCCCGCATCGCCGCCCGGGAAGTCCGCGCGCGCCGATCCGCCGTCGGGCATGAACAGCGTATCCCCGACAAAGGCGGCATCGCCGATGACATGCACCATACAGGCCGGCGTATGGCCGGGCGTATAGATTGTAAAGGCCTTCATATTGCCGATCATGTAGCTGTCGCCGTCCTTGAACAGCGCATCAAACTGCGAGCCATCGCGCTGAAACTCGGTGCCCTCGTTGAAGACCTTGCCGAAAGTGTCCTGCACGATGAGGATCTTGTCACCGACGCCGATCTTGCCACCCAGCTCCTGCTGGATATAGGGCGCGGCACTCAGGTGGTCGGCATGGACATGGGTCTCGATGATCCAGTCAAGGATCAGACCGCGCTCTTTGATCTCTGCGATCAGCGCATCCGCATGATCATAGGTGATCCGTCCCGCCGCATAGTCGATATCCATGACGCTATCGACGATGGCGCAATGATTGCTGCCGGGATCCTTGACGATATAGGTGATCGTGTTCGTGGCCTCATCAAAATGGGCCGAGACATCCGGTTTGATGGACATATCTACTGGGTAACTCATTCGGTTTCCTCCTTTTTCTCAGGCTGCGGCATGAGCCTGCCCTGCCCGTTTCACGAAACGGTACAAACGCAGTTCGGCGATCAGATCTTGCAGGTCCGGATGCCAAAGACGCGGTAGAGCGGACAGAACCGCATTGCCGACGTGCCAACCATCACGGCACCGACGATCATGGATACAACCGTAGCCGTGCCGGATTCGAACAGGGCCATGCCGCTGACAAAAGGGGCTGCAAGCAGCACAACACCCAGAACAAGGCGGAAAATACGGTCGATGGAACCAACATTTGCAGTCATTTTTGAAGTCTCCTTATAAAGCTATATTCACTATAGCCCTTTTGACTTCACCCGTCGGTGACATAGTCACCAAACCGAAAAAAACGGCTTCAGGCCGCCTGCTGGGCCAGTTTCTCCAGCTGCATCCGGTCCAGCAAGGTCACGCTTCCGCGCGCCTGCTCGATCCAGCCGCGCCGCTGGAATTCCTGCAACTGACGCGAAATCACCTCGCGGGCGGTGCCAAGCTCGACAGAGAGTTTCTGGTGGGTCGTCTCGACGACTCCGTGATCATTTGACAGCGCCATGAGCCTGTCTGCAAGGCGCACATCCATGCGCTGGAATGCAACCTCGTCAATCATCAGGAACAGATCGGTGATCCGCTTGGAGAAGGCCGCAAAGACAAAGTTACGGAAGGTTTTGGATTGCGCCACAAGATCATCGAAAACCGCGCGCGGGATCGCGGCCGCCTGGACCTCGGTTTCGGTGATCCCCTCGGCGGAATAGTCTTCGAAGGCAAGCAGGCAGGCCGTGGTCAGAACGCAGCTTTCGCCGGCGTGAATGCGATACAGCACGATTTCATGCCCGGTTTCGGACACCTGCTGAACCCGCACTGTGCCATCCAACAGGAACAGCATGTTTTCGGGCGAATTCCCCGGCCCGAAAATCGTCACACCGGAGGGCACCGAGATGATGGTGCTGCGCGACAAAAGAAGCTGCTTCGTCTGAGGCTCCAGCCGCGACAATCCCGGAAACCGTTCAACCCATTCGTCCGAGTTGGTCATTGCTTATCCTTCTCAAGTCCTGGCAGGTCCAGCGGCGCGATCCGTTCCAGCAGCTGACCCTTGTTTGCGGCGATATCCGCGATGGTCAACTCATTCAGAACGGCCATGAAGGCGGCCGTCGCCTCCTGCAGTTTGCGCGACAATACGCAGACCCCGATCAGCGGACATGTGTTCTTTTCCGGATTGAAGCATTCAACCACATCCAGGGGCCCTTCGGTAATCGCGATCACGTCGCCCACGACGATCTCTTCGGGTGGCCGCGCAAGGCGAAAGCCGCCGCCCCTGCCCCGCACGGTCTCGAGATAGCCCGCCTTGCCCATTTCATGCACCACTTTCATGATATGGGGCCGCGAGAGGTTGTGAATGCGCGCGACATCTTCGATCCGCACAAGGTCAGGCACCTTTAGAGCCGCAAGCTGCAACGAGCGCAGCGCATAATTGGAGTAGCTTGTGAGTTTCATCGCCTGTCCCGTCAGCCAAAAAGATATACTGGCATTAGTTGTTTTGTAAATGCTGGCAGAACAACCGCAGTTCGTGGGGTTTTGCGGACCCGAGGCCCCAACACGCCCTTGCATGCAGCCCTCGGATGCTGTCATATTCGGCAAAGTGAATTTGTTGGGGGCTAACATGAAACTGGACAGAAGACAGGTTCTTGCCGGGCTGGGCGGTATCGCGATGTCAGGGGTTGCGCAGCGCAGCTTTGCGCAGACGAAAATGAGCCTTGGCGCCAGCGAGGTGATCAGCATCAGTGACGGCAATCTTGTATTGCCGGCCTCGATGTTCTTTGACGGCGTCCCCCAGGAGGAACTGAAGGCCATTCTGGCCGCGAACGGCATAACATCGGATCAGCTTGCTCCGCCGTGCAACATGACCCTGCTGCGCCAGCCGGATCGCATGGTCTTGTTCGATGCCGGCTCGGGCAGCGGTTTCATGCCAAGCGCGGGAACGATGCTGGACAGCCTTGATGCCCTCGGCGTTGCGCCCGAAGAGATCACGCATGTGGTCTTTACCCATGCGCATCCCGATCACCTGTGGGGAATCCTGGATGACTTTGACGACCCCGTGTTCCCCGATGCCCAATTGATGATCGGTCAGGCCGAATGGGAGTATTGGACCGATCCCGAAACCGTCGACACAATCGGAGAAGAGCGCGCCTCCTTTGCCGTCGGCGCCGCTCGCCGGCTGGAAGCGGTTCAGGATCAAATGATGATGTTTGGCGATGGGCAGGAAATCCTGCCCGGTGTGATGGCCCATGCCACCCATGGTCACACACCCGGACATATGTCCTTTGAAATCCGCGATGGATCAAACGCCGTCATGGTAGGCGGCGATGCCATCGGAAACAGCCATGTGGCTTTCGCGCGCCCCGATTGGGCCAGCGGGTCGGATCAGGACACCGATCTCGGGGCCCAAACCCGCATGCGCCTTCTGGATAAACTGGCGGCTGACCAGATCCCGCTGATGGGATTTCATTTGCCGCATGGCGGGCTTGGCCGGGTCGAACGGGACGGCGATGCCTATAAATTTGTACCGGAGGACGCATGATGCGCTGGATCCTTCCCCTTCTCATCGCGACAGCGGCCCATGCCAGCGAGGATATCGCTGACAAGTATCCCAACTCGCTGCTTTACGACAAACCCTATGAGGTGATCCCGGGCGTGTTTTCCGCCATCGGGGCCACCGCCCCTCCGACCTATGAAAACGCCGGGCACAACAACAACCTCAGCTTCATCGTGACCGGTGAGGGCGTGGTGGTGATCAATGGCGGTGCCGCCTATGGGCTTGCCAAGGCGCTGCATGACGAGATCAAGGCCGTCACCGATCAGCCGGTCAGGATGGTGTTCAATGAAAACGGACAGGGTCATGCGGTGCTGGGCAACAATTACTGGACCGAGCAAGGCGTGCCCGTGATTGCCCATGTCGATGCCGCGGCCGAGGTTGAACAGCATGGCAGCTCGATCCTCGAGGGGATGCTGCGATACAACCGCGATCAGGCCGAAGGGACCGTTCTGCAGGTCCCGACCGAAACGTTCGAGGATGACTATATCGTCGAACTGGGCGCGTTCCGGATCGAAGCCCGCTATCTTGGACCGGCGCATTCGCCCGGCGACATCGTCATCTGGTTGCCAAACCAAAGCCTGATCATTTCAGGTGATATGGCCTTTCACGAGCGGATGCTGCCGATCTTCGAGGATACGCTCACAGCCGACTGGATCGAGACCTGGGACACCCAGTTCGAGCCGATCAACGCGACCTATGTCATTCCCGGCCATGGCCATCCGACCAACATGGATCAGGTGCGCCGCTACACGAAAGACTATCTTGTCTATCTGCGTGCCAAGATCGCCGCGCATCTGGAGAGCGGCGGCGGGCTGGCCGAGGCCTATTACGTGGACCAGTCCCCCTATGCAAATCTTGATACATTCGAGGAACTGGCCACCAAGAATGCCGGCCGCGTCTTTGAGCAAATGGAATTCGAGTAACGCGCCAGGTGCCAGTCTTATTGCGCAGGTGTGAGCGAGGGACGCGCCTGCACAAGCCGGTGCGTCGCCATCGCTCCGATCCACATGGAAAACACGGCCAGCCATGCGGTGAGGGCAAAGACCGATCCTCCGGACATGCCCGCACCAACCGCGCAGCCACCCGCCAGCATGCTGCCGAATCCCATGAGAACGGCGCCGATCAGATAGCGTTCCATCGGCGTGTCAGGGCCGAACCGTTCTATCCGGGCCTCGTTGGAAGCCAGCGCCATCAGCGCGGCACCGGCAAAGACTCCGGGCACCAGACCCACGCCGAACCCCAGGGGCAGAGCCGTGGTATTGACCAGACCCATGAGCGTGTCTGTCGAGGGGCCCGTGAACGTGACCGATGAGATGGCGACCACCTCGAAGGATGTCTGGGCAATGGCATAGGTCAGCACCCAGCCAAGCGCCACCGCCGCACCCACGACAACCGCGCCCAGCATACGCGTCAGCCCGGTTTGCGAACGGATGGCAAAGACGAGGGCAGCGCCCAAGGCCAAAGCCGCCGCAAGGGTTGCCGCCCCCGATGACAGGCCCAAAAGAGAGAGCAGGTTGCGCGCATCGCCCCCGTCGATCAGCCACAGCGCGGCAAGCTGCTCGCGCATGGGGGCCAACACCCCGCGCAACGAGGCCTGGGCCACCAGGGTCAACACCAGCCCGGTCAGGATCGCCCGCAAGTTCCCGGTCGCGGACAAGACCAGCAATCGGCTTGCACAGCCCCGCGCCAGGATCATGCCTGCCCCGAACATCAGACCGCCAATCACGGCTCCCGAGATACTGCCGGCTGTCGCAAGCTGTCGCGCCTGCGACACATCCAGCAGCCCGACCCAGATGGCACCCTGCACGCCAAGCACCGCCGAGCAAAAGGCAATCAGCCAGATCGACAGGCGCGGACCCAAAAGCCCGTCCGAGACCTCGATGGTTGCGGCCCGCAGACAAAAGCGGGAATGTTGCGCAGCCATACCGAAGATGACCCCAACCACCGCGCCTGACATCATCAGCACCGCGTCATCCCCAAACTGTTCAATAAGGCGTTCCAACATCAGCGGACCTTTCCGTTTGTCACCGGATTAACGACTGTCCGGGTTGATAGCCTTGATTTCGGTCAAGCTTTTGCGCGGGCGATGGCGTGATCCGCACCCGCCCGGTCCCTTTGGACACACTGAGATACATCCAGTCCGCAGCTTTGAGCAGATCGAGTTTGAATAGGATTATAAGAACGGCATCAACCGTCCCGCCCTCGCGAAGGCACACGACACGACGCAACGGGCGGATTTTCGAACGATTCCCTCAAGGAAAGGCATTGATGAGAATATTGTTCCGGTTTGACGGTTTGACACGATCGGTTTCAGGCAAGTAATCCCTGCTCTCTTGCTGAAGGGGATGCCACAATGCTGCTGGAAAACTACGATGGAGCGCTGGAGCCGCGCATGTTGCAGGTTCTGTTCGGATTGGGTCTTGGCCTGATCTTTGGCATTGCAGCACAGATTTCGCGCTTTTGCTTTCGCAGTTCAGTGTCGTTTGACAGTGCCGACAGAGGTCAGGCGGGTGCCGTTTGGCTGACGGCGTTTGCCACGGCGCTGTTGGCCTTTCAGGTCGCCACGACGGCAGGCTTCATCGACATTGCAGGACACCGTTATCTGTCCGCAGATTTGCCCTGGGCCGCGATTGTGATCGGAGGTCTGGCCTTTGGCGCGGGGATGGTTCTGACGCGGGGCTGTGTGTCGCGTCTGACAGTACTGGGTGCCACGGGGAACTTGCGCGCTTTGAGCGTGCTGGTGGTGTTTGCTATCGTGGCCCATGCGATGCTCAAAGGCGTTCTGTCCCCCGTGCGCACCAGCCTTGGCAGCGCGACAATCGAGCTGCCCCTTGCGAGCCTTGCCGAGGTCCCACTGCTTGCGGCCCTGTTTGTGGGCGCGGCGGTGCTTGCCGCCCTTTACCTGATCAACCGACACCGCCCGAAGTGGCACACCGTTGCATTGGGTGTCGTGATCGGCCTTGTGCCAGTTCTGGGCTGGATCGGGACAAGTGTGCTTCTGTTTGATGAATTCGATCCACTGCCCGTCCAATCCGCAGCGTTCACCCTGCCGTGGTCAGACACGTTGTTCTGGGTCATTGCCTCGACCGCGGTGCCTGTGGGCTTTGGCACCGGGTTGATCGGCGGCGTGTTGCTGGGCAGCTTTGCAAGTGCGGCTTTGCGCGGCGAGCTGGCGCTGGTCAACTTCGAGACATCGGCCCAGTTCGGGCGCTATGCCGCCGGTGCTGCGCTGATGGGCTTTGGCGGGGTATTGGCGGGTGGCTGCACCGTGGGTGCGGGCCTGAGCGGCGGAGCCACGCTGAGCGTTGCCGCCCTGCTGGCCTTGTTCAGCATTGCGATGGGCGGCGCGGTTGCCAGCCGCATCGCCACCGCACCAGAAGGTTTGCCCGCCTGAAGATCGCCCCTATTGCGCGGCCATCGGCCTGCGCGACAACTGGCATTGCGACCACAACTGGCTCAATGCGCCGACCAGATGGTCCATGTCGGCATCTGTGTGAACGGGCGATGGCGTGATCCGCAACCGTTCGGTTCCCTTGGGCACGGTGGGGTAATTGATCGGCTGGATATAGATGCCAAAATCCGCCAGCAGCAGGTCAGAGATATATTTGCATTTGACCGGATCGCCCACCATCACCGGAATGATGTGGCTGGAGTTGCGCTCGTGCGGGATGCCTGCCGCATCGAGGCGGGCGCGCAATTCTGCCACGCGGGCCTGGTGGGCGGCCCGTTCGGTTCGTGACGCTTTCAAATGCCGGATCGAGGCCGCAGCCCCGGCCGCGACAGCCGGAGGCAAGGCGGTGGTAAAGATAAAGCCACTGGCGAAACTGCGCACAAAGTCGCACAGATCGGCAGAAGCGGCGATATAGCCGCCCATCACGCCAAAGGCCTTGCCCAAGGTGCCTTCGATCACCGTCAGGCGATCCATCAGGCCCTCGCGCTCGGCGATGCCACCCCCGCGGGGACCGTAAAGGCCGACCGCATGGACCTCGTCCAGATAGGTCATGGCGTTATACCGCTCGGCCAGATCGCAGATCTCGGCAATCGGGGCGATATCGCCATCCATGGAATAGACGCTTTCAAACGCAATCAGCTTGGGGCGTTCCAGCGGCAAGGCGGCCAGTTTATCCTCAAGATCGGCCAGATCATTGTGCTTCCAGATCAGCCGTTCAGCCTTGGAATGGCGGATCCCTTCGATCATCGAGGCATGGTTGGCCGCGTCCGACAGAACCACACAATCCGGAATACGGGCCGCCAAAGTCCCCAGTGCAGCCCAGTTCGACACATAGCCCGAAGTAAACAGCAAGGCCGCCTCCTTGCCATGCAGATCGGCCAGTTCGGCCTCAAGCAACACATGATCGCGGGTCGTACCCGAGATGTTGCGCGTGCCTCCGGCCCCTGCCCCGCAGCGATCCAGCGCCTCGTGCATCGCCCCCAGAACCGTCGGATGCTGGCCCATGCCCAGATAGTCATTCGAGCACCAGATCGTGACGGGCCGGGCCTTGCCGCCCTGATGGGCTGCCGCATTGGGAAAGTTCCCGCATTGGCGTTCAAGTTCGGCAAAGACCCGGTAGTTGCCTTCCTCCCTGAGGGCCGAAAGGCTCGAGGCAAAGTAGTCGCTGTAATTCATGTGTTATTCCATTGCCTCTTGCACGATCTCATCCAGAAGCGCCTGGACCTGCTGCATCTCGCCCTCGGGATAGGTTCGATAGCCGATCATCACGGCACCGTCCTGATCCGCGACGAAAATGCCGTAGGGACAATGCGCGATGTTCATCGGATTGATTTCCATGACCTGCCGCGACAGCTGCGCCGAGCAGAACAGGAAAATGTCGGCACCATCGAAAAGCGCCTTTGTGCTGCCGACGTCTGCGCCGGTTCGGTTGAGCATGTCGCCGGTATGGCTGACATGGTCGATGACCAGACCCCGGCCCACGATCGCGCTTTCGACGGCAAAGGTCGCGTCGTCAAAGCTGCCTTTGAACGGATAGGTGATGGCCTGCGGGTCTGCGGCAAAGCCCGGAGCAGCCGCACAGGCTGTGATGATGGCAAGAATGAAGCGTTTCATTTGGTGTTCTCCCTTTGAATACGGGGATATCCAAGCAGAGACTGATCGCCCGGGCCTTGATGCAAGTCAGGCCCGGGCGAAGGATCAGCTGAACATGTCAGCCACGATACCGGAGTACCAACCTTCAGATTCCTCATAGGTGGCTTTGCGCAGCTCGGCGCTTTCTCCGGTTTCCGAGATGAACCCGTCGACCTTGGCGATTTTTTCCTCGGTCGCCTCATAGGTCGCACCGACCTTCACACCGTCATTGGTATCGATCAGCGACCAGCAGGTGTTCGAGAACTTGGCCGGGAACACCTTGGACCCGGTCAGGGCACCGCGGACCGCATTCGCGCAGACCTTGGCCTGGCTGTTGGCGGAAAAGCCCGATTTCGGCATGTCGCCCTGTTGCGACGAGTCGCCCAGAACATAGACATCGGGATCGGCCTTTGTGCTCATGTCCACTGCATTCACCGGTGCCCAGTTGCCGTCGGTCACGCCTGCCATTTCTGCAATGCGGCCCGCCTTCATCGCAGGGATGACGTTGCAGACATCAACCTGGGTGACTTCGCCATCGATGGTGATGGTCATCGCATCGGGGTCAACCGATACATTGCCGCCACCAAAGTCGGCGCCAATCCAATCGATCATGCCCTCGTAATGCTTGGCCCAGCCTTCCTGGAACAGACCCATTTTCGAGAACTTCTCCTTGGGATCGGCCACGAGGATCTTGGCGGTCGGGTTGCTGGCCTTGAGCGCATGGGCCACCATCGAGATCCGTTCATAGGGTCCGGGCGGGCAGCGATACGGGTTGGGCGGTGCCACCATGGCGAAGGTGCCGCCTTGCGGCATGGCCGCGATCTGGGCCTTCAGCAATTCGGTCTGTGAGCCGCCCTTATAGGCATGCGGCATGGCGTTCTGCGCGCTCAGATCCCAGCCTTCGACCGCACCATCGACGAAATCTATACCCGGGCTCAGGATCAGCTTGTCATAGGGCAGCGTGGCTCCACCGGCGAGGCTGACGGTCTTGGCGTCGCGATCGACATCCACGGCCCAGTCATGCACGACATTGATACCGTATTTGGCCGCCAGCGTTCCATAGGTGTGGCCCAGATCGTCGATCTCTTTGAAGCCACCCAGATAAAGGTTCGAGAAAAAGCAGGTGAAATAGGTGCGTGACGGTTCCACCAGGGTCACGTCGATCTCGCCCTTGCTGTCCTTGGCGATATAGCGCGCAGCCGTTGCGCCGCCTGCGCCGCCACCAATCACGACCACCCGTGGTTTGCCATGTCCCGCGGCCATCAAAGCCGGGGCGCTGAGACTGGCAGCGGCGGCAGCGCCGGTGCCCAGGAATAGGCGTCTGTTCAGTTTCATGGTTTTTTCCTCCCAGAAAAATGGCCTCGTTACTCGAGGTCCTTGAAATATGCGGCCAGCGCCGCGATCTCTTCATCATTCAGACGTCCGGCCATCATCTGCATCACGGGATGGGGCCGGAGTTTGTTCTTGTAGGCATGCATGGCGATCACGAAATCATCCACAGGCCACAAGGTAATCGACGGGATGCCCTCACCGCTGCCGTCCCTTTGGTGACAGGTCAGGCATTCACTGGCGAGGTACTCGCCATATTCCGGGTCGCCCTGGATGGCGAGGATCGCGGGATCAAGGTCATGGTCCGTTGCAAGGGCGGTGGGTTCGGCCTCGGGCACGTCCGAGGGATTGTCCGAATATGTGCGCAGATAGGCCATGAGATTGGCCCGGTCATTGGCGTCTTTCACGCCGCGAAAGCTCATCCGGGTTTTCGAGACAAGTGCGCGCGGGTTCTCGATATAGGCGTCGAGGGTCTCAAGGGTCCAGACCAGACCATCCGTGCCCGCACGCTGCATGGATGCGGAATAGCGATACCCCTCATGGGCTGCCGCGTTGCGCCCGAAAATGCCATTCAGATGGGGACCAACGCGGTCACGCGCACCCTCCCCCACTTCATGGCAGCTTGAGCACTGGGAAAAAATCGCGGCACCTGCTTGCGCATCGCCGATCTCTTCGGAAAAAACCACTCCAGCCGCGAATATCGCGGCCAGAGCAGCCGGGAGAAACACACGGGGCTTCATCACTCGGCAAAGCTTGCCAGATAGGCGGTGATCGCGACAAGATCATCGTCTGACTTGATGCCGGGAAAGCTCATTTTGGTGCCCTTCATGAAGCTTCTGGGGTTGGCCAGAAACGCCTGAAGGTTCGCCTCGTCCCAGACCAGCCCGTCATCGGCCATCGCCATGAGGGGCTTGGAGTACTTGAACCCGTCGACCTGACCTGCGGCCTTGCCGACGATACCCGTCAGGAGCGGACCCGAGCGGTTCTTGGCACCTTCACCGATCTGGTGGCAGGACTTGCACTTCTTGAACACAGTCTCACCCGCCTTGATCAAGGCCGGGTCGATGGCGGCGACCTCTGCGGCCGGAGCGGCTTCGCTTTGCGCCGCTGCAACCTCAACCACTTCGGTTTCGGCGGGCTCTGCCGCGCTTTCCTCTTGCGGCGTGACGTCCAGAACCAGGGCGCGCATGGTGACTTTCACCTCACCCTTGCAGTTCTCCATGCAGGGCTCGCTGCCCCAGAAGGCGGCTTCCGCTTCCAGCCGGTCATCGATGATGAAACCGTCCGCATTGGGCATTTCGAAATCGGCAAAGTTCTCGTTGGACAACACGAATTCCTCGTCCACAAGATCGTTGGAATAAAGGATATAGGCCACGATCCCATAGACCTCGTCCGGGGTCAGCGACTGCGCATTGCCAAAGGGCATCGAGCGGTTCACGTAATCCCATGTGGTCGACAGATAGGGCCAATAGCTGCCCACCGTCTTGAGGGGATCTTCATGCGCCAATGTCCCGGCCCCGCCGGCAAGCTTGGGCCAGTTGTCGACCCCCTCGGCAAAGTCGCCGTGACAGGACGCGCATTGCGCGGCAAAGACCTCCTCGCCGGTCAGCACATCGCCTGATCCGGGCGGCAGACCTGTACCATCGGGGCTGACATCCAGATCCCAGGCTGCGATTTCTTCGGGCAGAGCGACGCGGCCAAGACCGTAGCCTTCGGCAAAGACGGGCGTGCCCAACAGAACAAAGGCCGTTGTTACCTTAAGAAACTTCAACATTCTCTGCCTCCCCGTTCGGGCGCACCCACCATGTCTGGATGCAGTTGTTGTGATAGATCGAGTTCAGGCCGCGCACCTCGCGCAGCTGCGTCTTGGTGGGCTGGACATAGCCGGTCTCGTCCATGGCGCGCGATTGCAGGAACATCTCCTGCCCGTCCCATGTGGTGTCGAGATAGAACCGCGTGAGGGCCATTTTCTCACCGGGTTTGGCCAGACGGGCGGTTTCCCATGTCTTGCCACCGTCCTTGGACACATCCACGCGCGTGATCGCACCCCGGCCGGACCATGCCAGACCGGTGATGACCAACGGACCGCTGCCATGGGTGATCGGTGCCTGCGGGCTGGGCGAGGTAACGACGGATTTGGCATCCATCTCCCATGTCCATTTGCGCGCAATGCCGTCTGCCAGAACATCGGTGTATTTCGAGGTTTCCTCGCGGCTTTCGACGGGGCCGTCCATGACTTCGATGCGACGCAGCCACTTGATCCACATGTTGCCTTCCCAGCCGGGCACGACAAGGCGAACAGGATAGCCATGTTCCTTGCGCAACGCCTCGCCATTGGCTTTGAAGGCCACAAGCACATCATCCAGCGCCTTTTCCATCGGGATCGAGCGCCCGTTGGATGAGGCATCCGCGCCTTCGACATAGACCCATTTGTCCGCCAGATCCCCGGCGGCATCCAGACCCGCTTCCTCAAGGATCGTACGCAGGGGCACACCGGTGTATTCCATGTTGTGAATCATGCCGTGGGTGAACTGCGCGCCGTTCAGCTGGGCACCGGCCCATTCCATCCCGGTATTGGCCGCACATTCGCAGAAATAGACATGGTTTTCGCGCGGGAACCGTTCCAGGTCCGCATAGGAAAAGATCAGGGGGCGGTCGACCATCCCGTTGATCATCAGGCGGTAATCCTGCTTGCTCAGTTCGATCGCGCCGGAATGGTGACGCTCGAACGCGCAGCCCTGCGGCGTGATCGTCCCGTCCAGCGCATGGATCGGAGTGAAGTTGATCGAGCTGATGGTATCTGCCGTCAGCCATTCCACGTTGCGGCGCACCACGTCACCTTCGAACTTTATTGGCAGGCCATAAGGCGTTGCATCAACGCCATCGCCCAGACCGCTGGCCCAGGGCTGGACTTCGGTAATCAGAGGATCAGGCGTGGCGGCCTTTGCGGTTCCGGCCATCGTGGCAGCGGCACCAGCCGCAAGGCCCGAGGCCAAAAACGCCCTGCGCGACGTCTTGTCAGTCATGTTTTTCTCCATTCCACATCATCTGTTCGAACACGCCTCGGTCAGGGCCGGATGTAGGCGTAATCATCTTCCTGCAACTGGATCAGGCGCACGACGCCCGAGGGCACCACCACCGCCTCATCCATCAACACGACATCCTTGCCCGCCTTCTCGCTCATCTTGCGAAGGGTGTTGCCGCAGGCCGCAAAGGTCAGGGACTCGTTTTCCAGCGACATGGCCGAGATGCGATCCTGAACCGGGCTTTTGCCGGGGATAAGCATGTTGAGACCGGGACCATAGGCCACGACTTCGATCACGACGCTGTCGCCCTGGCTTTGGTAATAGCTGGTCACGTTGGCCACATTGTTCAGAGCCATGTTCATGACCTGCGGGTCGTTTTCGTTCACATGCACAGCGACACGGTGCGTCAGGCCTTCGGCCCAGGCACCCGTGGCAAGGATAACGCTCAGAAGGGTGGTTCCGATCAGGGTCTTCATGACAGTCACTCCAGTTGGTTCGGGTTATGCGCCGATAACTTCGACACTGTTGTTGGGTGACACGGTTACGGTGCCTTGCTTGCGGATATGGCTTTCAACCACGTCCCAGATCTGCGGCCCTTCCGTGCCTTCGTTCACGCTCGCCCATCCTGCGACCTGATAGGTCTTGGAGGCGTCGATCGCTTCTCCGGTCTTCAACAGGGTCAGATCAGTGATCCGGCTGCCTTGCGGTTTCGTGATGTCGATCCGGTACCCAATGCCACCCGTGCGCACCATGTCGCCGCCCTGCTGGTAATAGGGGTCCGGGTTGAACAGGTTGTCGGCCACATCCTCAAGAACGATATGCAGGAATTCTCCTGTCATTTCCGTGCGGTAGGCTGCGCCATAGGTCATCGAGGTCACGTTCCAGATATCCTCGCGGGTGATGTCCTGACCCGGCAGCAGGGACGGCCCCCAACGCACACCGGGGCTGAGCGCGATATCCGCCTCGCGTTCGGACAACAAAGCATCGCAGATCAGATCATCCCAGGTGCCGTTGAAATTGCCGCGCCTGTACAGGAGCGATCCGGTCTGTCCGATGACTTCGGACAATTGATCCTCAAACGGCGCGCGCACGGAATCGATCACCGCGGCCACCTCGGCATCCGGCGTGATCACATCCGACAGGATCGGGATCAGCTTGTGACGAAAGCCCATCATGCGTCCATCGCGCACATCCAGATCAACCCGCGAGACGAACTTTCCGTTCGAACCAGAAGCCACGATGATCGTGTCTCCCACAAGGACGGGTTCAGGCAGCGCATCATGGGTGTGCCCGGAAAGGATCACGTCAATCCCGCTCACAAGGCTTGCCATCTTCTTGTCCACGTCAAAGCCGTTATGGCTGAGGCACACCACAAGTTCAGCGCCCTGAGCGCGAACCTCATCGACCATTTTCTGCATGTTTTCGTCCCGGATGCCGAAAGCGTATTCCGGGAACATCCAGCCAGGATTGGCGATGGGCATATAGGGAAAGGCCTGCCCGATCACGGCCACCTTCACGCCACCGCGTTCAAAGAACTGATAGGGCGGAAACAGCTCGGACGGTTCGTCCCATTCGGCGTCAAAGATATTCTGGCCAAGCGCGGCAAAGGGCAGCCCTTCGACAATCTCGTTGACGCGCTCGGAACCCAGCGTGAATTCCCAGTGGAACGTCATTGCATCCGGGCGCAGCGCGTTCATCACGTCGACCATGTCCTGACCCTGGGTCTGATAGCAGGTATAGCTGCCATGCCAGGTGTCGCCGCCATCCAGCAGCAAGGCATCAGGGCGCTCGGAGCGGATCTGGTTGATCACGGTCGCCACGCGGTCCAGACCGCCGACCCGTCCATAGGTCTTGGCCAGCGCTTCGAAATCACCCGATGACAGCGCGTAATGGGCATAAGACCCATCTTGGACACCATACATCCTGCGGAAATCTGCCCCGGTTATATGGGGCACCGCACCTCTGTTGCTTCCAACGCCGATATTGACCGAAGGCTCGCGGAAATAAATCGGTTTGAGCTGGGCATGGATGTCAGTGATGTGGATCAGCGAGACATTCCCAAATGTGTCGAACTGCAGCAACTGATCCTGGGTCAGGGCCTGTTGCGCTGCAAGTCGACCCCATTGGCCAAATCCCGAAGCCCCCAGAAGGGCAGTGGTCGCCATGCTGGTTTGAAGAAAGTCTCGACGGGAAATCATATGCATTTTCCTGAATACGTTGTGAAAAGAAAACCCCGCACGGTTGTCGTGCGGGGCATCAGGAGTCAGTTGCGGACGGCGGGGCCTTCGACGCTCAGGCCGTTGCCGCGAGACGCGACATAAAGCTCAAGAGCGACGAACTCGGGGCTGCCGGGGCTGAATGTCTCGGCCCGTGTGTCGCGCACACATCCTTTGAACCGGTCATGAGCCGAGTTCAGCCTGGTGTTCTTGAGCCGGTAGACCGGAAAGCCATTGATCTGGCCCTGGCTGAGGTGGTCGGCACGGATCATGTTGCCATAGTTGTCCTCGTGACAGTTGGAACAGGCCAGCTCCAATTGACCGAAACGGGTGTAATAGAGTTCCTTACCCGTTTCCCAGGTGGATTGCGCCGGGCCGTCGATGGCGACGTTAACCGGCAATCCGCGCGAGACCGACGCAAGCAAGGCTGTCATGTTGACCATATCGGCGGCTGTGTATTTCCACTTTTCCGCACCCATCCGGTTTTCACGGCAGTCGTTGATCTGCATTTCCAAGGTACGCACTTCGCCCGCGGCTTCGTTGTACTTGGGATAGACCGGACGCACGCCCGCCATGTCTTCGGACGCACCATGGCAGCTTGCGCAGGACTTGCCTTCCGAGCCGTCAACGGTATTCCACATGTCTTCGGCCTGTTCGACAAAGATCATTCCGGGATTGTCAAAGTCATCCATCTGCATGGCCCGGGTTTCGGTCTCCCGAAAATGCCAGCCCGAGATCACTTCATCCATTACATCGGACAGATGCGCCGGCGCGGCCGTCCGTGTGACCATCGTGATGTCTTCGTTCAAAATCAGCGTGTCATCCACCGGATCTGCAAGCAGAGGTGTGGCGGCAAATACGCTTGCCAGCAATGCGCCTGTCAGCTTTTTCATAGATGTCCCTCCCAAGACGATTATATCACCCGATCGCGATGGAATTTTTGGTGTCGTACACCGACCCATCATCGTCGTACCAAGTGAAAGTGAACTCGCCCGCCTCGGGCACAATTGCCTCGAATTCGAAATACGGGTTGGTCGAGATCGCCGGCTCCATCTTCACGTCGATCACATTCTCGCCGTTGAAGTCGCAGGTGAACCGATTGATGATCGAACGCGGAATAGCGTTTCCATCGCTGTCCTTGCGTTGCCCGGATTCCATCTTGTGGCTGATCAGGGTCTTGATCGTGACCGTGCCACCAGCTGCAACTGTTTTCGGGACTTTGACGCGGGGTTTTACACCAGATGCCATATCTTTTTCTCCTTCTTAGCCGCCGCAGCCGCCGATTGTGACTTTGATCGTGGATTTGGCCTGAACAAACGAGCCGTCCTCGAGTTTTGCGATCGCGACCACATCCTGGGTGCCCGCAAGGCGGATCCGGGTCGACGCGGCGCGCGATCCGGCCAGTTTGCCGAATTTGAAAGTCGCAACACCGGGGGTCGGGTTGCCCAGGGCCAGCACCAGAATCTCGGCAGCAGAGCCCGAAGACACTTCGATCGGCACCGTGTTGCCGTTCTCTGCAATTTCGGGTGCTACCAGCGTGATGTCGCCTTCGCCCACATCGGCCCCACCGGTAAAGGCAGCAATTGCATCCTCACCGGCCGCGGATGCGGGAAAGGGCAAACCAGCGATCAAAGCAGCGCTGGCACCGATCATGAGTGCGTGTCGTCTTGTCAGTTCCATATATAAACCTCCTTGGATCCCCGAGGGATCATCAGTCTTTCAGCGTGACCAGATAGGCCACAACATCTTCAACTTGCTGTGCGGAAAGAAGCGGGGCGAACGTGTCGTCAGCCGCCTTGCCCGTATACGCATTACCGGGACGGGTGAATCCTTCCGTCTTGTAGAAAGACGGCATGATGCTACCTTCGAACATCACCTTGGCGTTGACCACGATTCCGCGCAGATCCGCTTCGGTCCAACGGTCACCGGCCCCGTCAAGCATCGGGCCAACATTTCCCTGGAAAGGAACATTCGCCATATCCGTCACCTCATGGCAGGCGACGCAATTGCCGGCAGATCTGCTCCCAAGAATGTCACGACCGCGCGTCGCGTCTCCCGGTGCGCCTGTCAGCGATGTTTCAATGCTGCCATCGACAAAGACAACGGCCGTTGGTGCGATCTCTTCAGCGGCCAGGCTGTAGGTCGATGCAGCCAGGGCCAGTACTGCGATATAGATGCGTTCCATGCGTCCTCCCAAACACATTAATATTTGAGCATACTTTAGTACACAAAACCGTGAGCGATCAACAACAAATTCGAATGTATGAATTTGATTGTCTCAATCCGTCGATCCGTTCGACCGTTCCTGGATCCGGCGCGCGTGATAGCGTTGGAAATCCTCATCTGAATCAAGCTCATAGCGCTTTTCCAAAACCCAGGTGAACATATCCAGCGTAGTGCCTGCGCCAAATGCGCCCGGCATCAAGGCGACGGCTGCGGACTGCGCCGTTGCCCCCTCCTCGACCTCTTCGGGCAGAAACAGAATCGACGGGGTGAACAGAAGGCCCCATTTGCGCGCAGCCTGTTTCTCGGTCAGGACCTCGCCATCGAAATCGGTGATCTCGGTATCCCCATGCAGGTTCACCTGCACCACGAAAAAGTTCTCGCGGATATAGCTGGCGATATCTTCGCGCGGGAACACCTCCTGATGCATCTTGGTGCAATAGATGCAACCGCGCTGCTCGACCATGATCACAAGCCGTTTGCCTTCGGCATTGGCGTCGGCCAGATCTTCGTTCAGGTCCTTGAACGTGTCGCGCATCCAGTCCGTCTTGTGCAGCCCGTCATCACCGACTTCAACGGCAAAGGCCGGCGCGGCGATCAAACACAGCAGGGCAATCAGGCGTCTCATCAGGCGGTCTCCTTATATGTTTTGAAAGGCAGGGAAGGTTTCCAGCATCCACTGCGCGATATAGTTGACGCTGTCAGTGGCAATCAGGGCAGCAAACAGGATCATCAACACGCCCATGGCCTTTTCAACCTTGGGCAGATGGCGGCGGAAGCGGGATGCAAATTTCAGGAACGGCCCGATGAACAGGGACGCCACGACAAACGGTGCCGTCATCGCCACTCCGAACACCAGCAGCAACAACAAGCCACGCAGGGCGGTGGCCTCGGTGCTGGCGGTGAACACCACCGCCGTCAGCACCCCGCCGACACAGGGCGTCCAGCCGGCTGCAAAGGCAAAGCCGACCACATAGGCACCCAGAACGGACATGTTCTGTGTATCGCCCGCCTCCATCTGGAACGCCCGGTTCAGAAAGCCGATCCGGATGACCCCCAGAAAATGCAGCCCCATCACAAGCACGATCAAAGCCGCAACAAGGCGGAACTCGGTCTGCGCGGCGCGGAAACTCTGGCTGAGGCCGAAGGCCGCCGCACCCAGCAGGACAAAGACGGTGATGATTCCCAGCGAAAACATCAAGGACGCCAGGAACGCCCGCTTGCGCACACCCGGCGCAAGGGTGCCTTCGGCACTGATCTCGGACATCGACGCGCCGGCCATATAGCTGAGGTAAAACGGCACAATCGGCAGAACGCAGGGCGAGAAAAAGACGATCAGCCCGCCCAGAAAGGCACCCAAGAGAGAGACGTCGAACACTGCACCGTACTCCCGAGCTTGCTCAAACTTCATATTCACGTTATTCTATATATCTGAGATCAGTCAAACGGAACATCAATGCAGCGCCTTTTTCTTGTCCTCATGCTCGGACTGTTCCCCTGGCCCTCACTGGCGGCCGAGCTGGTCATCGTTGAACAAGACGGGTGCCACTGGTGCGCCAAGTGGAACGAGGAAATCGGGCCGATTTATCCCAAGACCGACGAAGGCCAGCGCGTACCATTGCGGCGTGTCAATCTGCGTGCCTTGCCGGATGATATCAGCTTTTCCTCTCGCCCGGTTTTCACCCCTACCTTCGTGCTGATCAAGGACGGACAGGAACTGGGGCGGATCGAAGGCTATGGCGGAGACGAGTTCTTCTGGTTTTTGCTGAATAAACTCCTAAATGCACACTCAATTGAAACAGGGGCCAAATTTTAGGCACAGGCACTTGAACAGAAACGGCGGCGCAATGCGGAAATTGCAAAGAAGACGCCAAATGTATAAGGGAGTATGAATTTTGCTGGACGCCGGGACCGATATGTCACTGCCCGTTATCAAAAAGAACATGTCTGACACCGAAATTGAGGCGATGATGGAGAGCGCGTGCAACGCATCCAACTTCCTCAAGGCGATCAGTCATGAGGGGCGATTGATGATCCTGTGCCACCTTGCCACGGGCGAAAAATCAGTCACCAAACTTGAGGAATTGCTGTCAGCCCGGCAGGCTGCGGTATCGCAACAGCTGTCGCGTCTGCGCATCGAAGGGCTGGTTGCGCCGCGACGCGAAGGCAAGGCGATCTATTACAGTTTGACAGATCAGCGCGCCATCAAGATACTTGATGTCGTCTACGATCTGTTCTGCAAAGAGGGCTAGCTCACCCGCTTTCATACGTAGACACAAGGGAGGCTACGTATGTTGGACGGCATTTCGGATGCTGGGCTTTTGGCCCTGATCGGTCTGTTTGGCGGTGTTCTGTTGGGGCTGGCCGCGCGGCTTGGCCGGTTTTGCACCTTGGGAGCCATCGAGGATTATCTGTACCAGGGCAGCGATCTGCGGCTGCGCATGTGGGCGCTGGCCATCGGGGTCGCCGGTCTTGGTACCTTTACCCTGGTCGCCTTGGGCGCGCTTGATCCGGCCCAATCCATCTATCACCTTGCCCCCTGGTCGCCCGCCTTCGCAATTGTCGGCGGGCTGATATTCGGCTATGGAATGGCGATTGCGGGCAATTGCGGATTTGGCGCGCTGGCCCGCTTTGGCGGAGGGGACCTGCGCTCGTTCGTGATCATTCTGGTGATGGGCATCAGCGCCTATGCCATGCTGTCCGGCCCGCTTGCTGAACTGCGGATATCCGCTTTGTCGATGACCGAGATCCAGACCCAGTCTCACAGCTATCCACAGCTTGTGAACCGCGCGACCGGACTTGCGATCAGCCTGACAGGTCTTGTGATCTTTGCCGCGATCACGGGGTTTGCCCTCTGGTCCCGCGCGTTTCTGAGCAAGCCCCGACTGATTTTCTGGGGTGCACTGGTCGGGCTTGCCATCGTCAGCGGCTGGGCAGGCACTCAGTGGGTCGCTAATGCAGGCTTCAGCGCATCTCCGGTCAACAGCCACACGTTCACCGCGCCACTGGGCGAGACAGTTTTGTTCATCATGACCTCCAGCGGCGGCGGTCTGTCATTCGGAGTCGGCTCGGTGGCAGGTGTGCTGGTCGGGGCCTTCATCGGCAGCCTGCTCAAGGGACATTTCCGCTGGGAAGCCTGCGAAGACCCGCGCGAGCTCAAACGTCAGGTTCTGGGCGCGGTCCTGATGGGCTTCGGCGCCGTTCTGGCCATGGGCTGCACCATTGGCCAGGGGATCTCGGCCTTTGCGCTTTTGACGCTGAATGCGCCAATCGTGTTCGCCTCGATCTTCCTGGGCGCAGCGCTGGGTTTGCACCAGCTGATCACCGGCATCGGGTTCGGCTGGCTCAGGTCGTAAGCACCTCAGATCCGCGAAAGATGGCGCAGCGCCGGCAGGCTGGGAATGAACGTATACGCCCCGCCCCGCACATGGACCAATCGTGGCAGTCCGGTCAGGCGAATGGTCTTGCCGGTTTTCAGGAACAGATCGAAAAAGCTGAGTTCCTTGTCATTGGCACCAAGCAGCGGGTCATTGCTGCCCGTGATATGGGGATCCTGAAGACCAAGGTTCACCCAATCGCACATGACCGCTTCGAATTGCGCCGCAAGATTTCCGCACAGGAAATTCCCCAAAAGCCCGCGTTTTTCATCATCCGGCTTTGCCGGGTCATACTTGGGCCCATAGGGCATGCCACGCCTCACCAGGCGGCGGGTGTTATTGGCAATCCGCTGCACGATCGCACCGCCACGGGGATTGGCGCGCCGGGTATGCGCCCCGAACGGACATCTTGCCTCGGGACCATAGTCAAAGTTGCTCCAGTCGTTGCGTTCGATCTTTGCGTCGGGGCTGTCCGGTGACAGTTCAAGAGGAACCCCATTGCGCCAGCGCCCGCACATCTGCGCCGCAACGATCTCGCGCAGGGCCTCGCGCCGTGTTGGCTTGCCGGACCATGTCTTTTCGGCCCCCTTGGGCAAAAGCTCTTCGGCCTCCGGCAAGGTCATGAGGACATCCGCACTGCTGTCCAGAAAGGCCTCGAAGGCCTGCACATCCTGTTCCAGCACGCGAAAGGCGTTGAAACAGCCCAGCCGCCCCAGGTCCAGCGGCACACGCCATTTCAGCCCTTCATAAACCGTCGGAAACCCCAAAAGCACAGTGCCCAGAGGCGCATAGGGCTGTTTGTCGGGAAAGCGCGTCGGGTCTGATACACCCTCGAACCGGGGTTGAGAGATATTGTCCGTATAGCCGAAATGAACCTCAGCCGCGTCAAAATTTGCGCCGTCGCGCACGCCCAGCAAGGCAAAGACCCCGCCGCCGCGAAAGCGCAGCAGTTGTTCTTGCGCCTCATCCAGCAGCTTGGACTTGTCGGCATAAAGCGTGGCGATCACATGCAGCCTGTCCGGACTGTCGAAGGGGGCTTCCCAGTTTTCCGGCGCGCTGTCGCCCGTATCTCCGATCTTGGGACCGCGCGTGTGCATGCCCTCGCGAAACTCATCGGGAAACCACCCCATCTGAGCCGAAGTGACGCCCAGCTTCTTCAGTCCCGGCGCGGTCAGGCTGACGTTGAAGCACAGCTCGGGCGGCGTGGCACCCCAATCGGATCGGGTCAGGCCGATCAGCTCGCCGGGATCGTCCGCCGCAATCTGTCCAAGCCACAGACGCGCCAGTTTGACCTCGGCAATCTCAAGCAAAAGGTAACGGACACGGTTTTTCTTGTATCCACGCAGGATGTTGCCCTGCAGATCCGCGCGTTCAAATCCAAGCTCCATCACCAGCCCACCTTCAGTTCTTTGCGCACCTGAGCCGCCGAAAAGCCCGGATACCGGCGATATCCGCCACCTAGGGAAATGTTTGGATTCGCGTTCAGCTGCAAAACCAGTTCCCGCGACAAGCTGCGCAAATCGTCATCGGGGGATTGATCCACACCCAGATTGGCCCGTTCCCAATCGACCATCAGATCGGTGGGATTGTCCGGTGCCTGATACAGATCGCGGGCATGGACCCAAGCGATAAAGCCTTCGACATTTCTTTCGCAGGGGATCACGGATTCCCCTCCTTCGATATGATGCACGATCACGTCGAACAGGTCGCCAATCGTGGCAATGAAATCCCGGATGTAATTCGAGAAATCTCCGTCATAGACCGAGATCATGCACAGGTTGTCATCCACGATGATGAACCGGGCAAAATGCACCGTTCCCACATTGTCCAGCCCGGCATAAATCTCGTCCAGGTTCTGCGCCAGCGCCATGACCAGCTTGGCGCGTCCGATGGGTGACTTGTCCTTCAACGGCATGATCAGGTTCATCATGTTCTGAAGATTGTCGCTGGGCTGGATCGCCGGGCGCACACCCCCGGGCAAAGGCCGGGTCGGTTCGCGCCAGGCCCAATAGGGCACTAGGATGTTTTTCCCGATCCACTGAAACAGCAGCGTCTCGGGCAGCCCGTCGACCAGGCGCGCGAACCATGTCCTGCTCTCACTCATCGGCTGATCCTCCCGAGAACGGACAAATGGCCCCGCCCCTCAGTTCGCGCGAGCGTTCATAGACCCGTTTGCGCAGCTGCAGGATCGGATCCAGGGGTGACATTTCCAGACCCGGAAGAAGGCGGCCGGGATTGAAACTGATCTTGGTGGCCAGAAACTCCTTCTGGTCGGGATCGTCCGGTACGTCCGTCAGATAAAGCGTGCCCATCGAGATCTTCTTGCGCCGCCGGGGCCAGGGTTTGGAGGGATCATGCAAGGGATCGCCATCTTCGCCGATGATCATGTTCAGGATAAAGCGTGCCGGCCAGTGTTTCACCCGGGCACCCAATTCCTCGTTCAGATAGGCGGCGCGGGTTTCGTTCGGGCCTGCCTTGCGCACGCCTGCCACGGGCTGCCAGTCAAAGCGCACATGGCGCCTGTGCTCGTCCGGCGCGATGGCGATGAATGTGTTGACCGCATGATAGGCCGCACGCGCATAGCTGACCGGCGCTCCGATCACCGAGGTATCCGCCACCGCCTGGCGCGCAAAGGCATGACGGTTGGCATAGTTCAGCGCACCGAGCGCCGTGTCATATTTCTGCCCGGGCCGGGGATCGGGCAGCGGCAATTCCAGCTTCAGCATGTCACACAGCTTTTGCCAGGCGCTCTCGCCGCGTGCGGCTTCGGGCTTTGACTCTTTGGTGAAGGCCATGAATTCGTCCGGAGTGGCGGCAAAGAACTCGCCCAGGGTCATGGCGATCAGATCGCAGGCGCGATCCTCCCCCAGGTGAAACCGGGTGGCCATGCCGCGCACATCGTTCAGGCTGTCATTGCGCCGGAAATCGCCTGATCCGTTGGAAAAGCGCACCGTCGCCCTGATGTCCGAGCCGTTGAAAATCTCGGCGCTGCAATAGGCTGCCGCCGCGTCGGACGCACGAAAATGGCCCAGAACACCCACGCCGTTTACATGAACCGGACGGGTTCTTTTCTTGTGATCAGGAAAATCCGCGATGATGGCATTGATTACATCCATCGGGTTGAGGTCATCACCCATCCACTCTCTCCTGTTCTTCACTGATATCAGAGCGCGAAAAACCCGCCGAGGATTCCCGACCTCACGTTACAAGCCTTCAGCGTAAGCGCGGGCCTGCTTTTGGTCAAACTTTTGTCCGCGCGCAAACAGCGGGGCAAATGCCACCTCTCCCAGTTTGGCCCGCGCAGTCTCCAGGAATGACTGTCCGGCCTTGCCCAGACTGATCGGAGACATCGACAACGCGCCCGCCAGAACCGCCACGTCTTCATGGCGCTCAAGCGCGGCAAGCGACGCGATCAGGCGATTGATCGTCAGCCAGACATAGATGGTCGCCCCTTGCTGGGGCAGATCCCTCATCAGCCCGGTTTGCAGGCTGATCTGATGCTCGGGCTCTGAATTGCGCGAAATCGTGTCGATCAGCGCACGCCGCGCGCGCTGCGCGCCCAACATGTTGCCGCCGATCTCGGCCCATTGAATCGCGCGTTCAAGTTCCGGCACGATATCCTGCGGCGCGCTGCACATGGCCAGACCCGCCCGCCCGAAATGAACATAGCCCACCAGCGAGGGTTGCCGGACCTGCGCTTCCAGCCTGTTGAGATGATCGACCAATGTGCGGGTCAGCGCCTCTTTCTTCTGCGTCCCGTTCAGATAGGCCGCTGTGCTGGTGTCGATGATATCCAGAGCGATATCGCCCTGCTCGCGCGCCAGTTCCACGGCGCGCTGGTGGTGGGTCATGAAATCCGCAGGGCGTCCAGACCACAGGGCAACATGGCCCGCCACATGCGACAGCCAGCCCCGGCTGGTGCCGACGCCGGACTGCTCGAGCCGAAACCCGCGCTCCAGCAAGGCCAGCGCGGCTTTGTCGTCTCCCTGTTCGTGCAGCGAATGGCTGGCGGCGGCGGCCAAAAGCAAAGGTGCCTGCTCAAGGTCGTCAGAGCCCGGCCTTGCCATGATCCGCTCGGCCCATGACGCGGTTTCCGTTCCGCGATGATAATAATTGTAATGACCCAACGGGGCCGCGATGCGCGCAGCAAGGCTCAGATCGCTCTCAAGCGCGCGCTCGAACGCCACCCTGAGATTGTCCAGTTCCTCCTGCAAGCCAGAGACCGCATCGCGCTCGGCGGCGGTTTCAAAGGCTGCGGCCAGCGCCGCGCTGCGCCGGGCATAGACCTCGCCATGGCGGCGCTGAAACGCCCCCAGAAGACCTCTTTCTTCCAGCTTTTCGCGCCCGAAGGCGCGCACTGTCAAAAGCATCCGGAAGCGGCGGTCTTCCTCGATCTGGGCGGTCAGCAGCGAGGCATCTATCAGCTCATCGATCCCGTCAAGGATGTCGACCTCGTCTTCGATATCCAGCCCGCAAACCTCCAGAGCCTCCTCTTCGCTGAACTGTCCCGAAAACACCGACAGACGTTCAAGAACCTTCTGGCTGATCTCATCAAGCAGGTCATAGGACCACTCGAATGTCAGGCGCAGCGTCGTGCGCTGACCCCTGTCGGAATTGCGCAGCGTGGGCGAGCGCATCCGTTCCGGGCGCGCCGCATCCATGGCAATCCGGCTCAACGGATAGCGGCGCAATTGCCCTGCGGCGATCTCGATCGCCAGCGGGATGTTTTCAAGCTGATTGCAGATGTTCAGGATGGTGCCAAGATCCCCGGCATCCGGCTCGAAATCGGGCCGGATCAGGCGGGCGCGCTCAACAAACAGGCGCACGGATGTCGATGTCTCGTCATCATGGGACAACACCGGCACCTGGAACTGAACCTCGCCGTCAATCGACAGGGCCCGCTGGCTTGTGCAGACGATATCAAGCTGGCTGCAGGCGTTGCGCAGGGTCGTGACCAGGTCCGCAACCTCGTCCAGCAGATGCTCGCAGTTGTCCACCACGATCAGGGCGCGGGCCTGGGCCAGATGCTTGAGGACACCGGCACGCTTTTCACCCAAAGCCGCCGTATCCAGCGAGAAGGTCGCCGCAAGCATGGTCCACAGATCCGCCCCCTGCTCGAGGGCCGACAATTGCAGCAACCACGCCCCACCCGAGTAACCGCTCCCCAACCGGCGCGCCAGTTCCGTGGCAAGCCGTGTCTTGCCGATGCCCCCGGGGCCAAGCAGCGTCACCACGCGCGCCGAACTCATCAGCTCGATCAGCGCCGAAATCTCCTGATTGCGCCCCACGAATGCATTCACCTCGGCGGGCAGGTTGCCGCCAAGGGTCTCGCGCTTGCCACCCAAATCGCCGAAATGCTCGGGCAGCCCCTCTGCCGTGACCTGAAACACGTTCAGAGGCTCGATCCCCTTGAAATGGAACTGGCCCAGATCAACGACACCCAGCCCCGCCTCATGCAGATCAGGCGCACACAGATCCAAGGTGGTTTGCGACATCAGGATCTGGTCGGGATTGGCTGCCTGTTCCAACCGGCTGACACCCGACAGGGCAGGTCCGAAATAGTCTCCGCCCCGGGGCCGGGCCAGACCGGTATGAATACCCCATCTGATGCGCGGTCGCCCGGTTGCGCCCCAGTCCCCGTCCTGCATGCGCCGATGGCTTTCAACGGCCGCCTTAACGGCCGCCACGGGGCTGGCAAAGATGGCAAAGACACCGTCGCCGGTGTTCTTGAACGGTGTCCCGCCCGCGCCCCGAATGACCTCGTCCAGCAGGGCATCATGACGATCCATCGTGCGCGTCATCTCGGCAGGATACCGGTGAAACAGCTCGGAGCTGCCGACGATATCGGTGACCAGAAATGTATGGATCTGCAAATCCCGAACAGAACCGTCGCCCTGATGGCCGATATCTTCAGACCGGACCTGATCGTTGGTCGTCAGGGACATGAGTATCTCTTTGCAAATCCTGCCTGCTGGTTATGTCAGTTCGCTGGCCAGTTCTCCAAGGCTGCGTTCCGTGATGTCGAGGATCTCGGAGATCTGCGCCGATTTAACGATCAATGGCGGGCAATAGCCCATGGCGTCCAGCATGTTGCGCGACAACAGGCCGTTGCGCAGCATGATCGCGTTCATATGCGTGCCGATCATGCCGGGCGTGAACTCCTCGGCCCGGCCTTCCGGTGCCACCAGTTCCAGCGCAGCGATCAGCCCGACGCCGCGGGCTTCGCCAACCAGCGGATGGTCGGTCAGTTTGGCCAGTCCCGCCTGCAATTCGGCCCCGCGTTCCGCGGCATTGGCCACCAACTCGCGCTCTTCGATGATCTTGAGGTTTTCCAGCGCGACAGCCGCGCCCACCGGATGACCACCCCCGGTGTAACCATGGCCCAGAATGCCGATGCGATTGCTTTCATCTGCGATCGGTTCATAGACGCGCTCATTCACCATGAAGGCCGAGAACGGAAAATAGGACGAGGTGATCTGCTTGGACATGGTCATGATGTCCGGCTTGATATCATAGGTGACCGAGCCGAACATCTTGCCGGTTCGGCCAAATCCGCAGATGACCTCATCCGCGATCAGCAGGATATCGTATTTCGACAGCACAGCCTGGATCTTTTCCCAATAGGTCGCGGGCGGAACAACCACGCCCCCTGCCCCCATCACCGGCTCGGCGATAAAGGCCGCGACCGTATCGGGCCCTTCGGCCTGGATCATCGCATCCAGATCCTCGGCGCAGCGGGTGGCGAATTGCTCTTCGCTCTCGCCCTCGCGGCCTTCGCGCCAATAGTGTGGGCAGGTGGTGTGCAACACGCCCTGCAACGGCAGATCAAAGGACCGGTGGTTATTGGGCAGCCCCGTCATCGACGCCGAGGCAATGGTCACACCGTGATAGCCCCTGAGCCGGGAAATCACCTTTTTCTTCTCGGGCATGCCAAGCGCGTTCGAGCGGTACCAGATCATCTTGAGGATCGTGTCATTCGCCTCGGATCCCGAGTTGGTGTAAAACACCTTGCTCATCTCAACCGGTGCCATCGCGACCAGCTTTTCGGCCAGGTCGATCGCCGGCCCGTGCGAGCGATGCGAAAAATTGTGATAATAGGGCAGCTGCTGCATCTGCGCATGCGCCGCGTCGATCAGGCGTTTTTCATTGAACCCCACCGCGACGCTCCACAAGCCCGCCATTCCCTCGATATAGCGGTTGCCGTTGGTGTCAAAGACATGGACGCCCTCGCCCCGGTCGATCACCATCGGCCCCTTCTCTTCATGCGCGCGGGCATTGGTATAGCCGTGGAAGTGATAGGCTATATCGCGGGCTTCAATCGAATTGGGGCGCATTTCCATGGGGCACACCTTTGGTCAGAGGGGTTTCATTGCAACATCGGTTCGAATCCGATTGCTGCGCAGCGTCGCGAGAGTCGGCAAGGATGGCAAGGCAATAGTATCGCAGGACCTAAGCTGCGACCACACCATCCGCGCGCCATGCGTCAAAAATCCTCAATGCCTGCTCTGCAAAAACCGCGTCATTGATGTGCCCGTCGATCCGATAGGTCTGGACGTTGGGCGGCAAACTCGCCTCCAGTTCCTGCAGGAACGCCTCCAGCCCGGCCTTGTCGTGCAGATCGGCGCCTTCCCGGTCCCATTCACCCAGCCCATGTTCGGGCAACAGCAACGCAACCGGACCCCTGGCCTTGGCCAATTGTCGGGAATGCGCGCGCGCCACCTGTCTTCTTTCCTCGTCATTCAGAACGATCGAGGTCAAAAGCCGGTTATGCGCATGGCTGGGATGATCCGCCCATTTCTGCGGCACCGCCTGCCAGCCAACGATATCGACAAGGTCATAACAGCCCGGTGCCACGATCTGAGGAATGCCGCGCAGACCCGCATTGGTCAACCGATCCGCTCCGGCCGAAATGTTCGAGCCGTTCACGAAATTGCCCAGCTCCTGCGTGCAAAAGTCAAAGACGCAGGCAAACGCCCCCTGCGCCGCAAGGCTTTCAAAGGCCCGCCCGCCCATGCCGGTGGCGTGGAACACGGCAACCTCATAGCCGCGCTCTTCCAGCGCGGGTTTCAGCGGGACCATGTATTTCAGCGCCGATTTCCCCAGAGACGTCATACCGATCAGCGGCTTTTTCGCATCCGCAAGCACCACGGCCCGTGCCGCGCCCAGAACCGCGCCCGCAGCCTGGCTGAGCGAGGCTTTGCAGACCGAGTTCAACCCGTAAAGCCCCCCGGCCCAGAGGATCATCTGCGTGTCCGGTGCCAGACGCTCGGGCGGGATCAGCGGAGAAAATGACACGGTCGAGACGATGTATTTCGGCACCCCCAAAGGCAGCGCCGAACACACATCCAGCGCCAGATCCGTACCCATCGTGCCGCCCAGAATGATCATCCCATCGAACGTGCCGCCTGCATAAAGCCGCGCGCTCAGCAAAGAGGCCCCCTTTGCCATGATCTGCATGGCGTGGTTTTCGTCACCCGAGGCAATGGCCGCGGCGATCGAACTGCCCCCTTCCTGGGCAACATCATGCTTTGAGTAATCCGTCGGCCGGGAGGGATCCCCCAGAACCGACACATCCATGGTGACGACCTTCCCGCCCTGCTCGCGGATCACTCCGGCCAGGAATTCCAACTCGTCATCCTTGGTGTCATAGGTTCCGATCACCAAAATGGTCTTGTCTGACATAAACGGCCCTCCTCTGGCGATTGACCCTACAGTTTGATCCAGGCGGTCTTGAGGTTGATGTATTTCTCCAGCGCATGCAGCGACTTGTCATGCCCGTTGCCCGACTGGCCGACACCGCCCAGGGGCACCGTTGCGTCGGAGCCTCCATAGGTGTTGACATGCATCACGCCCGTGCGCACGTTGCGCACCATACGATGTGCGCGCGACAGGTTCGAGGTCCAGACCGCGCCAGCAAGCCCATAGACCGTGGAATTGGCAATACGCACCGCCTCGGCATCGCCGTCAAACGCGGTGACCCCCAGAACCGGGCCGAACACTTCCTTCTGGGCCAGCGTCGCATCGGGTCTCACGCCCGTCACGATCGTCGGTGCCATGAAATACCCGCCGGTCTCTTCAAGGATCCGCTGACCGCCGGTGACGATCTCTCCGCCTTCGGCCAAGGCCGTATCGACAAAGCCAAGGTTCTGTTTCAACTGGGCTTCGGAATTGATCGCGCCGATCGCCGTCTCAAGGCTCAGCGGATCCCCTACGCGCATCCCTTCGCTGATCCGCGCGACGTCGGCTACAAAGTCATCATGGATCGACGCCTCGACCAAAAGCCGCGATCCCGCGACACAGACCTGCCCGGCATTGCGGAAAATGCCCGTCGCCGCGACTTTGGCGGCCTCGTGCAGATCCGGGGCATCGGCAAAGATGATATTGGGAGATTTGCCACCCAGCTCGAGATAGACGCGCTTCATGTTCGAGCGCGCGGCATATTCCATCAGACGCCGCCCCGTGGCACCCGATCCGGTGAACACCAGCACATCCACATCCATGGACAATCCCATGGCCTCGCCCACCACGGCACCCTCGCCCGTGACCGCATTCAGAACCCCCGGCGGCAGACCGGCCTCAAGCGCCAGATCCAACATGCGCATCAGCGACAAAGACGCGGTTTCAGCCGGTTTCAGAACCACGGAATTACCCATCGCCAGCGCCGGGCCTAGTTTCCAGGCCCCGATCATCAGCGGAAAATTCCACGGCACGATCGCCCCGACGACCCCCACGGGCTCCTTGTGGATCAGGCCCAGAACATCGCCCGGTGTCGGGGCGATCTCGCCGTAGATCTTGTCCAGAGCCTCGGCATAATACCGGATCGTGCCCGCCGCCGAACCCGGCTCGGCCTTGAGGGCCATTGCGATCTCGGTGCCATTGTCGCGCACGCCCAGAACCGCCAGTTCCAAGGCGTGCGCCTCGATCAGATCGGCCCATTTCAACAGAACCTTCTTGCGCGCGGCAGGCGGCTGACCCGCCCAGCGTCTGTCCTCGAAGGCCGCGCGGGCCGATGCGATTGCCGCCTGCATATCCTGCACCGTTCCGCGCGCCATCCGGGTCAGCACCTGCCCGTCAATCGGAGACAGGACATCCATCTGCCCCCCGTCCGAGGCGGGAACATGCTTGCCCTCGATCAGGTGAAAGCGCTCGGCAACCGGGTGGGCGCGCAACCCGTCGATACTGCTCTGGTCCATGAGGTCCTACCGTGTTTGAGAATCGTGAAGATCGTGATCTTGTTCTGGCTTGTGCCCCCGGTATTCCTTGACCAGGGCGCGGATATGCAGGGCAATCACCAAAAGGATCATCGCAAAGATAATGAACGAGATCGGCCGGTCGATCATGTCGAACGGCGTTTTCAGCCGCGGCAGCGCCGAGCGCAGTTTGACTTCCATGATCCCGCCCAGCACCATGCCAAGAATGATCGGCACAATCGGCAGGTTCAGCCGCTTGAGGATCAGACCCAGTACCCCGAAACCCGCCGCGATCATGCAATCCGTCAGCGAATTGCGCAGCGAATACACCCCGACAAAGGACAGGATCAGGATCATCACCCCCAGGAACCGCGTCGGCACCCGGATGATCTTCGTCAGCAGGTTCGTCGAGAACAGCAGGAACACCATCACGATGATGTTCAGCAGGATCAGCGCCATGTAGAGGCCATAGACCAGGTCGATATTGTTCTGAAACAGCTGCGGGCCGGGGATGACGTTATGGACGTAAAACACCGACAGCATCATCGCCGTAAGGGCTTCGCCCGGTATGCCCAATGCCAGCAGCGGGATCATCGCCGCGGCCGGAACCGCGTTATTGGCCGCTTCTGATGCAATCAGCCCCTCGGGGGATCCCTTGCCGAATTGCTCGGGCGTCTTCGAGGTCTTTTGCGCATAGGTATAGCTCATGAATTGCGCGGTGAACTCGCCCGTGCCCGGGATCATCCCCAGGATCACACCAAAACCCGACGCAACCGTTGCGACGCGCTTGTGCTTCATCAGCTCTTTCAGCCCATCGGTCATACGCCCGGTGACAGGCTTGGCATCGGGGCTGTTATCCGGGGCCGTCAAAAGAAAGAACGCCTGACTGAGCGCGAACAGGCCCAGCACCACGACAATCAGGTTGATACCCGAGGTCAGGAAGGAATAACCGAATGTATAGCGCTGTGTGTACGTGACCGCATCCAGGCCGATGGTCTGCAGAAAGATCCCGAACATCGCCAGCAAACCCGCCGCAAAGATCTGCCCGCGATGGGCAAGGATCACCAGAATGATGCCCAGAAGGGCGGCCAGGAAAATCTCGCGGCTGCCGAACATGGGCGCAATCAGCGCCAGAACCGGCGAAAGCAGGATCAGGCACAATATCCCGAACATTCCCCCCCAGAATGACGCGCTATAGGCCAGCGAGACCGCACGATGCGCCTCGCCCCGCTGGGTCATCGGATAGCCGTCATATGACGTCAGCGCATTCACCGCCGTGCCGGGGGTGTTGATCAGAACCGCGGGGATCGCTCCGCCATACATCGACGAGCCATAGATCCCCAGCAGCATGGTCAGTCCCACGATCGGATCCAGCGAAAAGGTCGCCGGCAACAGGATCGCAATCGCGACCGCCGGACCAACGCCCGGGATCGCTCCGATGATCACACCGCCAACCGACCCGATCAGCAGGGCCAGCATCACATCCCATCGCGCCAGCATTTCCGCCCCGGCGAGCAGGTTTTCCATGGTTGGCTCCGATCAGAAATATGTCAGCATGATCTGGCGCAGCCCGTCGGGCAGCCCTTCATAGATCTGACCCGATGGCAGTTTGACCTGCAAGAATGTCTTGAACAGCAAAACGATCAGAACCGCGCTGACAGCCGCCCACAGCACAACACTCCCCTGCCGGTATCCCGCGCGCAAGCTCAGCAACACCGCAAAAATCACGGTCGACGGCAAATAGCCCGCCCAGGGCACGATCGCCGCATAAGCGATGAACCAACCCGCATATTCCAGCGAACTGACCCAAAGCCAGACCTCGCTCCAGCGCCCGGCGATGCGCTCGGACAGCACCGATCCCAGCAGGTGGAACGCCGCGAACCCGCTCATTCCGATCAACGCGACCGCAGGCCAGAACCGGGGTTGTGCAAAAAGTTTCGCACCCGGTCTATAGGCGGTCTGGTCAAACAGCTGCGACAACAGGAAGAGCGAAAAGATCAGAGCGACCCAAGCAAAGACAATATCCCCGGGACGGCGATATCGCTTGAAAAGCACCTGCAGTGTTTTTGCACGCGACATGCGATTGGTCCTGTCTGACGCGGGAAACAGAAAGGATCGGGCAACGACCAGCGCTGCCCGATCACCTGGGAAACCGGATCAGTTGCCCAGCAGTTCTCTGATGCCGTTCAACGTCGCGATATCCGCGGCGATCTGCGCTTTGACCTCATCCGCAGGCTGCCAGTAGACCAATGCGCCGGTTTCGGCCGCCAGCGTCTGCGCGCGCTCGGACATCACGGTTTTCTGCGCCCCGGCAATGATCTTGTCGCGCACATCCTGCGGTGTGTCCTTGTGCACGAACAGACCGTTCCACAGCGCCACGTTCAACGACGGTGCCAGCTCGGCGACAGTAGGCGCATCGGGCGTCAGCGAGATCCGCTCGGACCCGATCGAGGCCAGCACTTTCACATCACCAAGACAGGGCAGGATCAGCTGCAACGTGGTGTTGATGACATCGACGTCACCAGAGGCCAGCGTGTTGCAATCCAGCGCGTCAAAGGCCGCGTCGGATGCAAAGGCAAAGCCCATCTCCTTGGCCAGACCCAGCGTGACCTGCGTCGGCACCAGCGGTGCCCCGAAGTGACCCAGCACCACATCATTGCCGGCCGCATATGCCGCCAGACCCGCCATGTCGTCATAGGGCGCGCTGGCCCCGGCGGCGATCACGAAGGGATAGGTCAGGAAATTGCCCAGAGGCTCGAACGGATCGGGGTTCAGCTCGGGGATACCGATCTGCGGGCCGACCACGGGAACCGCGATGATGAACGACCCGATGGTATAGCCATCCGCCGGCGCATTGGCGACTTCGATCGCGCCGGGGAACGGGCCACCGCCGCCGCCGGGTTTGTTCACGACCGCTGCAGGGACACCGTAAGCCTCCTGGAAATCTTCGGCGATCATCCGCGTCAGCACGTCCTCAAGATCGCCCGGAGGCCATGGCACGATGAATTCCACAGGCTTTTCCGGGTACTCGGCGCTTGCCGTTCCCGCGACCGCCGCGAAGGCAAGCGCCATGGCGGTGAGCGATTTGACATAGAGTTTCATTGTATTCTCCCTGTTGGTTCGTATTTTGAACCGATGTTGCATAAAAAAGGTTGTCTTGTTAAACGCCATCTGTCAAACCTTTTCTATTCATTCTGGAACCCGCCCACCGATGTCATCTGCTACGAAAACTCTGGAATTGCTGGCCTACTTTTCGCCCACCCGTCCCGAAATCGGGCTATCGCAATTCTGTCGGCTGGCAAAGCGGGACAAGGCAACGACATATCGCCACCTCCAAGCGCTTGAAAATGCGGGCTTTGTCGAACAGAACCCACTGACGAAACACTATCGGCTTGGCCCTGCCCTTCTGCAACTGGCCCAAACCCGCGAAATCACGGTTCCCCGCAAATCCGGGACCGAGGACGCCCTGCGTCACCTGGCCGATGCGACCGGAGAAACCACGCATGTCGGCGTTCTGTCGGGCACGACGCTCTATGCGCTCGCCTCCTGCGAATCGCCAAGACACAGCACGCGGGTCATCATCGACATCCAGACCTTCCCGCTGCATGCCACCGCATCGGGCCTCTGCGCGCTGGCCTTCGGGCCTGATGGGCTGATCGAGGTGGCCAAAGCCGATCTGCGCCGCTTTACATCACACACGGTCAAGACGCCGCAGGAACTCGAGGCGGCGGTGCAAGCCACAAGGCGCACCGGCTTTGCGCAATCCGCCGGCAGCCTCGAGCAGGACGTCTACAGCCTGGCCACCCCGATCTATGATCAGACCGGGCTTTATGCCGGCTCGGTATCCGTCGCCTGTGTGGCGACACGCTTTACGCCGGACAGCGCACAGACCAGCAAACTGCACCTGATGACCGCCAGCCGCGAGATTTCCCGCAACTGGGGCGGCGGCGTTCCCGCAGATCTCGAACGGACCTGGCAACAGGCGATGTCTCAATCTCATGAATTGGAACCCACCGCATGAAAGACTCGAACTTTCTGAAAGAGAACAACGGCCGCCTCATGTGGCACCCGATGACCTCGCCCCAGGACAGCATCGACAGCCCGCCAAAGATCATCACCGGATCAAGCGGCGTCAGCATCACCGATATCGACGGTCACACGGTTGTGGATGGCGTGGGTGGGTTGTGGAACGTCAACCTTGGCTATTCCTGCCAGCCGGTCAAGGACGCCATCACCGACCAGCTTGCCAGACTGCCCTATTATTCGACCTTTCGCGGTGCCTCCAACGATGCCGCCATCGAACTGTCCTATGAGCTGAGCGCGTTCTTTGCCCCCGATGGCCTGAGCCGCGCCTTCTTTACCTCGGGCGGATCGGATTCCGTGGAAACCGCCCTGCGCCTTGCCCGCCAGTATCACAAACTGCGTGGCGAGCCCGGCCGGGTGAAATTCCTCAGCCTCAAGAAAGGCTATCACGGCACCCATATGGGCGGCGCAAGCGTGAACGGAAACGCCAATTTCCGCACCGCTTACGAGCCGCTCCTGCCCGGCTGCTATCACATCCCCGCGCCCTATACCTATCGCAACCCCTTCAACGAGACCGACCCCGAAAGGCTGGCCCAGCTTTGCGCCGCCGCCCTTGAGGACGAGATCGCCTTTCAGGGCCCCAGCACGATCGCGGCGATGATCATGGAACCCATCCTGGGTGCCGGAGGTGTGATCCCGCCGCATAAATCCTTTGCCCCGATGGTGCGCGATATCTGTGAGCGCAACGGCATCCTGCTGATCACCGATGAGGTCATCACGGCCTATGGTCGCACCGGCGCATGGTCCGGCGCGCGGCTCTGGGGCATTCAGCCCGACATGATGGCCACCGCAAAGGCCATCACCAACGGCTATTTTCCCTTTGGGGCCGTGATGCTGGGTGACAAGATGATCGAAGCCTTCGAGGACAACCCCGCCGCCAGGATCGGCCACGGCTATACCTATTCCGGTCACCCGGTCGGCGCCGCCGCCGCCCTTGCCTGTCTGGCGGAAACCAAACGGCTGAACGTCATCGAGAACGCCGCCGCGCGCGGGGATCAGCTTTATGCGGGCTGCAAGGCCTTGATGGAGAAATACGACATCATCGGAGATGTGCGGGGCGGACATGGCCTGATGACAGCCATCGAAATGGTCAGCGACCGCGCCACCAAGAAGCCGATCGACGCCGACACCGCCGCCAAGGTGCAGGAGGTCGCCTATCAGTCCGGCGCGATGATCCGCGTGTCGGGGCCAAACCTCATCCTGTCACCGGCGCTGATCCTCAGCGAACAGGACGCCGCAACCATTCTGGCGGCAATCGATGCGGGGTTTGCAGCGGTGTAAGCGCCCCTATCCCGCTTCGCGCTCGGCCCAGCCTGCAAAGGTGCGTTCCAGAAAGATCACCGCGTAATACAAAAGGATCCCCAGAAACGCGAGGGCGATCAGCACGGCGAACATCAGGGGATAGTCGCCATTTGTCTCGCCCGACTTGAACAAGGCCCCCAGTCCGCGCCCATGCGGGCTGACAATTTCCACAAGGTTCGTGCCGATAAAGGCCAGCGTCGCCGACACCTTCAGGGCCCCGAAAAACTCGGGCAGGGTCTTGGGCAGGGCAATCTTGTAGAAAATCGTGAACCGCGAGGCCCCAAGCGCGCGCAGGATATCGCGATACTCGGGCTCAAGCGTCGACAGGCCGATACCGACCGACACCGCAATCGGAAAGAACGAGATCATGAAGGCCATCAGCACCGTGTTGAAATCATGCTGCCCGATGAAGATCAGCGAAATGACCGGCACAAGCGTCGCCTTGGGAATGGCGTTGAAGCCGACCAGAAGCGGGTAAAGCGCATCCCGCGCGATCCGCGAAAACCCGATGATCATGCCCAGAAGCGTGCCGAACACCACCGCCAGCATCAGCCCCAAGACCGTGCGCCACAGCGTCTGCCAGCCCATGGTGAAAAACAGCTCTTTGTATTTCCAGAAGGCCGGTGGCAGATCAGACGGCGAGGCCATCTTGAAGTTCGGCCACCCGTTCACCCAGACCAGAAATTCCCAGAGCGACAGGAAAATGACAATCGCAATCAGCGGTACAGCGATCTTGCGCAGCATCAGTGAACCTCCACATCGCGGCCCTGTGCGATCTTGATCTGATCGCGCAGGGTATGCAGCATGTCCGCCGCTTTCGGGGTGTAAAGCACATCCAGCGTGCGGTCCTCCGGCAGATCGACCTCCATCACGTATTGCGTGCGCGCCGGACGCCCGGACAGCACGATGACCTGATCGCCCAGAAACACGCTTTCGCGCAGATCATGGGTGATCAGAACCGCCGTGAACGGCTCGGCGCGGCGCAGCTCGCGCATGGTCTGCCAGAGATCTTCGCGGGTAAAGGCATCCAGCGCGCCAAAGGGCTCATCCAGGATCAGAACCTCGGGCTTGTGAACCAGCGACCGGCACAGCGACGCGCGCTGGCGCATGCCACCCGACAGCTCGGACGGGCGTTTGTGTTCGAACCCGATCAGCCCGACCATATCCAGCAGCTCCATCGCCCGCGCGATGCGATCCGCCTTGGGCATCCGGGGGGCCACGATTTCCAGCGGAAGAATGACGTTATCAAGGATCGTGCGCCATTCCAGAAGAACCGGGTTCTGAAACGCCATCCCAACTGTCTTGCGCGGTCCCTTCACGCGTTCGCCATGCAGCCAGACCTCGCCCTCATCGGGTTTCATCAGGCCCGCGATCAGCCGTGTCAGGGTGGATTTTCCGCATCCCGACGGGCCCACCACCGCGGCAAAAGTGCCGACGGGAACCGACACCTCAAGACCATCCAGAACAGGCAACGCTCCGGTGGCGGTTTGGTATGCGTGTTTTACACCCTTGATTTCAATGAGATTTTCTATGGATACACCCGCATGAAAAAAGGGCCGGCACCTGAAAACAGACACCGGCCCGGACTTGGATTTTACTTCAGCATCAACATGTCTTTGGCAGGCAGGAAGCCCGGATCAAAGTACAAGGTCGAATCGGGGGGCGAGTTGAACTCATAGACCGATTTGGTCTGCTCGATCGCATTGGCCATCCGGGCTGGATCAATCGAGCCCATGCCGTTCGCGATCACGTAATCCGTCAGGACATTGGCATCGATCGCCATTTGCAGACGCTCGGTCTCGAGGGCAGCGTCAGCGGCGGGATTGCGCTTCATCAGCGCCTCGATCGCCGTGCCCGGTGCGGCAATCGCGTCTTTCCAACCCATGGCGACAGCGGTCAGAAAGCCGGTCACCTGTTCGGGGTTTGTCGCCGCGAAATCCGTGTTCACGATGATGGCGTTGCCATAAAGATCCACACCGTGATCCGCCATCAGCAGAACCGTGATGTCATCCGCGGGCACACCCAGACGCTTGAGGTTCAGCGTGGATGAGAACGAAAAGCCGGTGATCGCCGCGACCTTGCCCTCGGCCAGCATCGGCTCGCGAACCGGAAAGCCGACGGGCTCTACCGTGATCGTGCTCATGTCCAGCCCGGTTTCGGCGGCAAAGATCGGAAACTGTGCCCAGGCCCCGTCCGGCGGTGGCGCGCCCAGCACCTTGCCGGCCAGATCAAGGGGTGATTCGATGCCAAGGGATTTGCGCCCCACGACCGAGAAGGGCGGTTTGTCATACACCATCATCACCGCTTTGACCGGTGCGTCCGGGTTTTGATCCAGAAAGCGCATCAGCGAATTGATATCGGCAAAGCCCACAGGGAATGCCCCGGTGGCAACCTTCGGAATCGCGTCCAGCGACCCGGCCCCTTCGCTGATGGTGACCGTCAAACCCTGATCCGCAAAGTAACCCGCGTCCAGAGCATGGAAATACGGAGCGGCCGGACCTTCAAATTTCCAGTCCAGCGCAAAGGGAACCTCGGTCTGTGCAAGCACAGGCGTGGTAAAAAGCGCGGCGGCAAGCGCCAAAAGGGTTCTTGAGCGTAGCATGTGTTTCCCCTGGGAATGTTAAGTTTCTGCAAATTTGCCGATCGCGATGAGACCGAAACAGGAGTCGCCGCACCGCACGGATGAATTGCCTTCAAGGCACAGCAGATTGCCTATAAAATGCACGATTTCACGACCTTTGCTTATATTTTGGTCAATCTAGGAAGTTTTTGCGTGTCACGCAATCGGGCATTTCACCGTCGTGAAACCGGCCGGATCACAGGGCAATCACGACCTCATCGATTCCGTCATCGACCGCGCGGCAGGCATTCAGAATGCGGGCCATCAGATGGGTCTGCACATAGGTTCCGTGAAACCGGCTGGGCGCAGTCAGGATCAACCGCCCCCCTGCCCTGTCCTGCCGTTTGAGCCTGCGGAACCAACTGCCATAAAGCGCTGGATCCTCGGCATGCAGCAGCCCTTGAGCGAATTGCCATTCGGTGCCCTCGGACATGTCGGGTGCGGGCACCTGACCGCGCGAGGGCAGCGGCACGACCTTGTCCTGCTCGGTGTCGGGTGCCGCCATGCGCAGCTCGAAATCAGACCCTACACAAGCCCATTGTGGCCGCGTGGCCTGCAGAACGGCCTCCATGTCCAGACGGTATTCCGTCACCCTGCCCCGCGCGCCCTGGCGTTTGACGACCAGCCAGCCGATCGCGCGCAGCCGTGCCATCTCGCGTTTGACAGTGCGCTCATCAACAGACCAGAGCCGCGCGATCTCGCGCTGGCCCACGGCCAGTTCCTCGCGCTGCCAGTTGTAACGCGCCGTGACAAGCGTGATCAGTCTCAACACCTGGCGCTGCTGGTGCTTGTCACCTGCCAGCGCATGGGATCCAAGTGCCGTGATGAAATCATATTTGCGCGCGGCGGCATATTTGCCCACGGCTTTGGTGGATAGCATGACTGCCCTCGGTTTGGTCCGATAAAGATCGGGTCTGCCTCTGGCCAGGAGTTTCTGACGAACCCTTTGGCGATGTGTCCAAAACGCTTTTTCGGATCACAGCTTCATTTGCGTCCTCACCTGCGATTTTGTCAAGCCCGCAATCGAACTGCCGCTTGTGACCATCCAAATTCCATTCAAAAAATCAGGTTAAATGGTATTGGGGGACAGTCTGTGTGTCCCGTTAAATCGTCACTATGTCCCCCATTATGTCGTGGGTCCTTCTCAGCTGTCCCCCATTATCCAGCGTGGATCTCTGGCGGCGACCTCGGCTGCGCGAATCGGAAAACACCAGGGAAACAGGCGCGTTCGGCCACCAGTCGTAGTCTATCGTCTTCGGGGTTCTTTGAAAAATTGTCTTTTCACCGAAGCGATTTTCGGCGTAAATCCTGAATATACGATAATCTACGTTCTGACAAATATCGCAGAACGGGTTCCCCGCGGGGAACCGCAGCAGGAAAAGAGGCACCATGTTCACCCATAATGAGCTTGCACGTCTGCAGTCGCAGTCTCTCAAGATGCAGGGCCATATCCGCAGGCAAACCTATTCACCCGAGATGGAAAAGACGCTGCGCCGGTTCTCAAGCTGGGAGGTGGCCGAGCTGATCTTCAAGATGAACCCCTCGACCCTGCGCGGCAGGCTGGCGGCGGATCCGTCGCTGCCTGAAGGGCTGGTCGAAGAGGATGGCCGCCAGCGCTGGTACAGCCTTGAAGAGATCAACGAGCTGCGCCGCCGGATCAAGGTCAAGGGCAAGTCCTTGATGCCCGAGCGCCCGGCGGGCAAGCGCGCGATCCGCGCGGCCGTGGCAAATTTTAAGGGCGGCGCGGGCAAGTCGACGGTCGCCTTGCACTTTGCCCATGCCGCGGCGCTGGATGGCTATCGCGTGCTGGCGGTGGATTTCGATCCACAGGCCACGCTCAGCCATTCCATGGGCCTGTCGGATGTGTCCGAGGAATACACCGTCTGGGGCATCATGGCGCGCGATCTCATCCACGAGACCGAACGGATGAACGCCGCCACACGCGGTGCGGAATCCGGGACCGCCCTGCCCCGCCGGCAACTGCCCGCGGCGGTCACGGGCATGGGGCTGGATGCGCTGCGCATCACCGACTTTATCAAGCCGACCAGCTGGCCCACGATCGACCTGATCCCAAGCTGCGCCAACGCGGCTTTCGTGGAGTTTGCCAGCGCGCAGTATCGTCACCTCAATCCCGAATGGTCGTTCTTTGCGGCGGTCTCGCGCTATCTCGATGCGCTGCCGGATGATGCCTATGACATCATCATTTTCGACTGCCCGCCGGCCATCGGCTATCAGTCGATGAATGCGGTCTTTGCGGCGGACGTGCTCTATATCCCGTCGGGCCCGGGCTATTGGGAATATGACAGCACCACCAGCTTTATCGGCCAGCTCTCCGAAGCGCTGGAGGATCTGGGCCGCTTTCAGGGTGGGCAGACCGAGAAGGCCTTTGCCGATATCCGCTTTCTGCTGACCCGTTTCGAGCCGAACAACGAATTGCACCGCGCGATGCAGTCAGCCTTTGTTCAGGTTTTTCGCCCACATGTGACCGAGCATCCGATCGAGATGACCCGCGCGGTCGAACAGTCGGGTCGCTTTCTGTCGTCGATCTATGAGATGGATTACCGCCAGATGACCCGCGAGACCTGGCGGCGCGCACGGGCGTCCTTTGATCGGGCCTATGATGAATTCAAAGCCACGCTGCTTGTCGCGTGGGACAAGCTGGAGGATTAATCCATGTCCAAGAAACGCAGCATTTTCGAGATTGATTTCGACGTTGAGGCGGATGCCTCGGATGACGGGTTCCCCGCGGGGAACCAGGCCGCGCCGGAAACCAAGTCCTATAATGTGCAGGGTCACCCGCTGCAAAACAGCGAACCTGCCCCCGTGCGGCGCAGCCCGATGGCCAGCGCGATCGCGGAAACTTCGGAAGCCGCAGGAGACCGCGCACGCGCCGAGGCTGCCATTCGCGCCGAGAATGATGCGCTGGCCCATGAGTATGTCCGTCTGAAAAAGCTGGGCCTGATCACCGATTTGATCCAGACCTCGGATGTGCATGTGACCAAGCTGATCCGGGACCGCTCGATGCAGGCGGATCCCGAACTCGATGAGCTGAAGGCCTCGATTCAGGCGGTGGGCTTGTCCAACCCGATCCGGGTCGAACAGTCCGACGAGGGCTATGAGCTGATCCAGGGCTATCGTCGTTTGACGGCGTTTCGCGAACTGGCCGAAGAAACCGGTGATCCCAGATACACGCGCATTCCCGCAGCGCTGGTTCCCCGCGGGGAACCGTTGGATGCGCTGTATCGCAAAATGGTCGACGAGAACCTGGTGCGCAAGGATCTGTCCTTTGGCGAGATGGCGCAGCTGGCCATGTCCTATGCCGAAGATATCGGGGTGTCGGTGCATGATGCGGTGTCCACGCTTTATGCGTCTGCGGCCAAGCAAAAGCGCACCTATATCCGGTCCTTCGCGCGGCTGTTGCAGAACCTTGGTGGGGCGGTACGCCATCCCGAAGCCTTGCCGCGCGCCTTCGGTCTTGAGCTGGACCGCGCGTTGGATGCGGACCCGGTGCGCGCCGGAGAACTGGCGCGCAGATTGCAGGCGATTTCCGACCGCACGGTCCTGGACGAGGCGCGTATCTTGCAGGTGGCCCTGATGGCGCGCAGAGCGAAACCGGCCCCCTCCAAGCCGTCGGTGTCCAAGACCACGCTGCGCTTTGAACGCCCCGAGGGCGAGGCGCGCCTGATCGCCCATGATGGCAAGGTCGAGCTGCGGCTCGAGCGGGATTTCTCGGCGCTCAGCAAGGCGCGGTTGCAGGCAGCAATCGAGTCATTCCTCGACACATTGGACGAGGGCGAGGGCGAGGGCAGGGGCTAAGGCCCCGCCGACGTCGGGTCCGCCACAGGGCTGGACCCGACACAAGGCCGGCGGGCTTGGACCTGCGGCGGCCTGCACGGTTCTCCGCGGGGAACCAGGT